>CAJTLR010000052.1:9791-27230 GCA_910577185.1 uncultured Acetatifactor sp. | reverse complement strand
ATTTTTAATTGCCTTGCCAATTTTTAATTGCCTTGCCAATTTTTAATTGCCTTGCCAATTTTTAATTGCCTTGCCAATTTTTAATTGCCTTGCGAATTTCTAATTGGCTTGCAAATTTTTATTGGCTTGCGAATGCCGTGAGGGTCAAAGACCCAAGTGTCCTTTGGACGCTTTCTGTTGCGCAGCGTTGCAAGTCTGATACCCTATTGCCTGCAGCGGGGTCTTTGATTCCGATACCGCCCGGCCCGGCCAGTGCACAAACCGGAGTTTTGTATCCGGTCACAGGTGCCCGGAACATATAGTTTCCTGCTTTTGGTTTAGGCTGCAAGCTGCTTTATCCGGGCGCTGCTTTCGGCTTTCTTCCGGAAAAGCTTCTGCCAGAAAAGACATGTGTAAGACAAATACAACAGTGTATTCACAATAGCCTCTGCCATTTGCAGCCACAGTGGATTTTCCCCCACACCCACCGCATACAGATATTTCGGAAGGGTACATAGGATCATGATGAGAGGAAGCCATAAGCGGCGTATGTTGACAATGGCAATGATCACGGCGGTCAGTTCCATGAAATAACCATAACGCTCATGCATGGAGGGCAGGAAGAATCCGCAGGTATAGGCAGTCCACAGCAGGATATGTAAAGCATTGGCACGGCTGGGCATCACATTCCTTTTTACCAGCAGAAGTACAAAAATCAGCAGTGCGGTCACAGCCAGCATGATGGCCCCCGTACTGAACAGATAATAGGGTCTGGCCTGAAAGAAAAACCATAGATTCGGATAAAAATAGTACAGCCAGGGATATCCTCCTGCCTGCCCCATGTATTTGGTAAAGGTGATGGCGGGAGAGTATCCTGCAATGACTGCCGGTATGTTCATGACCAGCATGGTGGCCGGAATGATCAGGAACTGAAGGATAGAAAATTCTTTTTCCAGCCAATAGACAATCAGCACAAACGGAAGAAGAAATACGGACTGCAGTTTATAAGAAAATGCCAGACCGAACATTATCATCATGGCAGGGTATTTTTTCTGCAGCCAGCAGTAGAAAGCCGCAAAAAGAAACATGGTATAAAGTCCGTCACACTGTCCCCAGAAAGCGCTGTTGATGATTACATTGGGCAAAAGCAGGGTGATGCAATATCCGAGACAGAAACTGTTTTTGTTTTCGGGTTTGAAATATGCGGTGATTTTTCCGATGAGGACTGCCATAATAAAGTCAAATAAGGTATTGACCATTTTCAGGCTGTATAGAAAAGGGATGGGTAATTTTCCCAGAAGCCAGATCATAAAGGCATAGGGCATGGGATAATCACCGGTATATGCCAGCAGGGAATCAATGCCGGGGCCGGGGGTGGTGACTTCCAGATACCAGGAATTCAGGCAGTCCTCAAAATCGCCGCTGATGACATCTCTTCCCAGATACCGGATATACAATGCAATAAAACTGATGGAAGCAATGATCAGATAATTTATGTAACCGTGGCTGTTTTTTCTGGTCTTCACGGAGGTCCTCCTTACTGTGCCGCATTTATCCTGATGTTATTTTGTATCATGTACATTATATAGTATGAAAACGTAAAACGCAATTAGAAAAACACGAAAAATGAACGAAAAAACATTTATTGCATTATGTCATTGAATGTGTTATAGTAGTCACATCATCAAAATGAAATTCGGCAGGCAGGAAAATTCTATCTGCGGCAGGTCCGCAGGGCTATGACATCTGACATTCGTTTTTTCGGAAATTCCCTGCTTGAAATCACACCAAAAAACAGAGGCAGGGAGAGCAGTTTTGTCCGGCACAGAACCGGTCTGTTGTGATACCCTGCGGAAAGGCGGGAGAATGGGACAGCCCAATAATGCGCTGAATGTGTACATGAGCAGGCCGGACAGAATCCGTGCCGTGCTGGGGTATTACCTGGGAGAAAAAATACCAGGGGACTGGGAGTTTCAAGAGGAGGAAGGGTTTTATGCTGTCCGGAATTCCGGGGACAGACTTTCGTTTCGGCAAAGGGATGGGATAAAACGGGTCCGGGCAGGAAAAAACGTATTTTTACTAGGGCTGGAAAATCAGGACAGTATCAATCTGATCTATCCCTGGCGCCTTATGGAACTGGACTGTCAGGCTTACGGACGGCAGATTGAGAGAATTCAGGAAAAGAATAAAATTGTGGGAGGAACCTATGAAGGGGCGGACGATTTTAAATACCGTTATAAAAAGTCGGACCGTCTGGATCCGGTGCTGAACCTTACACTGTACTGGGGCGGGAAGGTCTGGCAGGAACCGCTGTCGCTGGGAGAGATGACTAGGATAGGGGAACTGCCGGCGAAGGTGCGGGAATTGTTCGGGGATTACCGGGTTCATCTGATACATATGCGGCATATACCGGAAGAAGATCTACAGAACATGGAATCGGATCTGAAGTATGTGCTGGGAATTATGAAGCATACGCGGTCCGGGAGGGAATATGAGGCTTATATCCGGGAAAATAGGGATTATTTCAGCCGGATACCCAGAAGCGCGGTGAATGTCATAGATGTATGTACGAGCATAGGAGACATTATGGAACATATCCGGTTCACGCAGGACGAAAAGAACGAGGAGGTTGCAGACATGTGTAAAGCAGTGCGGGATATGCAGAAACACGCGGAGAAAAAGGGAGTCCGCAAAGGGATTAAGCAGGGAATGGAACAAGGAATAGAACAGGGTGAGGCGATGATGGGGATGCTGATGAATAGGCTTTTGCTGGAAGGAAGGCTGGAGGATGCCAGACTTGCGGCCGTTGATGAAACCGCAAGGAAATGCTTTTATGAGGAATATAACATGCGCTAAGACTTCCGGGAACTGTTTTTCTGGTTGCATGTATTATGGTTTTGTGCTAAATTAAATGCATGATAAAACTGTGACGCACAGCTGCCGGAAAGAAATGATCCGGCACGCTCCGGACCTGCGGGGAAATCCGGAGAAGTGAAAATGCTCCTGCGTCCGGACACATATCATATATGGTGATAGGGCCGGCGTGAGCACAGATTTTGGCGCAGGATACGGGAGAGAGATTTATGATTGCTTTACAGATTACTTCCATGAAACAGTTTATGAGCCAGCTTCTGGCATCAGATACTTTTGACATTTTTTTACTGGAAGAAGCAGTGATCAGTACTGCAAGTACGATTACGATTGATGGACATGTGAATCATGACTTTTATGGGGACGGGGAGAAGACGGATTTTGAGTTCCGCCCCTGGAGAGAATTAAAAGGGCTGTGCTTTGACCTGATAAAAGGAAAGCGCACCCCTCTCTCATTTCGTTTTGTATTACATCTGATGCCGGAAAAAACGGCGGCATTGCTGGAGAAAGAATCCTGCAGTGTGGAATCCTCCCAGATCAGGGCCCTGGTGCTGAATATTCGATATGATGGCACAAAGGCAGTGCTCACAACAGGGACTTCTTACCACACTTTCCTGTTATCCAGGGAAGCGGATGCCATATGGGACAAAGCAGTCAGGAAATATCTGGGAGGAAAAGGGATTCCGTTTGAGGAAGTGTAAATCGTTTCAGCTTTTCATTTTGGACTTAAAAACCAGGCTTGCCAGATAGCCGAAAATCAGTGCGGCAGCGGTTCCTACCGCACCGGCCCTGAAACCTCCCGCGAAGACACCCAGAAGCCCCTGCTCATCAACGGCCTCCCGGACACCTTTCATCAGCACATTTCCGAACCCCAGAAGGGGAACGCTGGCGCCTGCTCCCGCGAATTCCTGAAAAGGTTCATACCAGCCAAAAAATCCGATGATTGCTCCGGTCACTACCAGCAAAACCATGATGCGGCCGGGCATCATCTTCGTTTTTTCCATCAAAATCTGCACCAGGGCACATATCAGCCCGCCTACCCAGAAGGCATTTACATAATCCATCATCTGACTTGTTCCTTTCCATCATTACTGATATTAGTGTGTGCCAAAGTCTGAAAATTATGTAAGGAATCCGGTTAAATCATGGATACAATGGTATGTACAATCTCACGGATTGGCCTTTTTTGGCAGTCAATGGTTTTATGGGCATATTTTTCATAAAGGGGAACACGCTCCGCATAAAGATCAGCAAGTGTCTGTCCCGGCATCAGCGTTACGCCCCGGGCGTTCAGGTCCCCAAGACGGTCAGCAATTTCCTCCAGGGGCAGTTTCAGATAGAGGACGGTCCCTATTTGACGCAGGTGTTCCATGGCCTGGCTGCCGTAAATCACACTGCCGCCGGTGGCGACTACGCTTTTCCGTAGAACCAAAGACGCATTTACGTCGTTTTCTATCTTCCAGAAACCTTCCACGCCGTTTTCTGCAATCAGCTCATGAAGCAGTTTGTCATATTTTTCCTGAATGACCAGGTCCGAGTCCACAAAACGGTAGCCGAGACGTTTTGCCAAAACCACGCCCACAGTGCTTTTGCCTGCTCCCGGCATACCGATCAGTATAATATTATTCATCGTCGGGAGTCCTTTTACAGTGCGGCGATTACTTCTACTTCACAGAGGACATTCTTGGGAAGGGTTTTTACAGCTACACAGCTGCGCGCCGGTTTTTCCGTAAAATATTTGGCATATACTTCGTTGAATGCCGCAAAATCTCCCATGTCTGCCAGGAAACAAGTAGTCTTAACCACATTGGCATAGGAGGTTCCGGCCTCTGTCAGCAGGGCGCCTACATTTTTCATGACCAGCTCTGCCTGGGCCGTGATATCTTCGCCCTCAATATTGCCGTTGGCGGGATTGATGGGAATCTGGCCGGAGGCAAATAACATTCCGTTTACAATAATACCCTGCGAATAAGGGCCGATGGCTGCAGGTGCCTTGTCTGTTGAAATTTTCTGCAACATAATGATACCTCTCTTCTTTTTGATTTTGAACCGCTTTGCCGTTTCGGGTCTGCAGGACCTGATGACCATGCCGGCGCTGGATTGTATTCCTGCGAGTAATGAGGAAAATAGCCATGCCTGCATGGATATGAGAGCCAATTTTCAATTGGCTTGCGAATTTTTAATTAGCTTGCTAATTTTAATTAGCGTGCGAATGCCGCGAGGATCAAAGACCAAAGTGTCCTTTGGACGCTTTCTGCTCTGCAACGTTGGAAGTTTGATCCCCCGTTACTTGCAGCAGGGGCTTTGATTCCGGCGGGCTGATTTAGACCACATCTGGTTCGTCAAATTCTGCCGTCACATAAAAACCCCTGGAATTCTCAATGATATCCGTGACGATGCCCTCATGGCTCTGGAGTCTGTGCCTGAAAGGAATATTGGCTGACATGGCCAGAGAAGGGTCTATAATGTAATAATAATTGCTGGGAAGCAGCCCTTCTGTCACGGTAATCTTTTGTCCGGTCTGTATAAGCCCTTTTCGTTCCATTTTGAATTCCATTTTCCGCAAAATGATCAGCCTGCTTTCTAAAAATTTCTTTGTCAGCCGGGTTCCTATTCAGCATACTCCTAAATTGGGTTTTCGTCAAGAATGCCCGGTTATTCGTACTCTGCAATCTCGTAAATCAGCCGTTCGGAGTCTTTCCAGCCAAGGCAGGGGTCCGTGATGGATTTCCCGTAAACACCGCCGCCGATTCGCTGGCAGCCCTCTTCGATATAACTTTCGATCATGACGCCTTTTACCAGCCTGTGAATGTCCGGGTTCAGCTTGCGGCTGTGCATGACTTCCTTGGTAATGCGGATCTGCTGCTCAAACTGTTTGCCGGAATTGGAATGGTTGGCATCGATGACACAGGCAGGATTGAGCAGGTCCATTTTTCCATACATCTCCAAAAGTAAATTCAAATCTTCATAGTGATAATTGGGGACATTGTTGCCGTGCTTGTTTACGGCGCCCCGGAGAACGGTGTGTGTCAGCTCGTTTCCTGTGGTGGAAACTTCCCAGCCCCTATAGATGAAGGAATGGGGATGCTGGGCGGCATACACGGAATTCAGCATTACGGACAAATCGCCGCTCATTGGATTTTTCATGCCGGCGGCCACGTCGAAGCCGCTGGCGGTCAGACGATGCTGCTGGTCCTCTACAGAACGTGCCCCAATGGCCACATAAGACAGTATGTCGGAAATATATCGCCAGTTCTCGGGATAAAGCATTTCATCTGCCGCGGTCAGGCCGGATTCTGCCACGGCCCGGATGTGCATTTTCCGCATTGCGATGAGGCCGGTGAGAAAGTCGGGCTGTTTTTCCGGGTCAGGCTGATGTACGATTCCCTTATATCCTTCCCCGGTGGTACGGGGTTTGTTGGTGTAGATTCTGGGAATCAGAATCAGCTTATCCTTCACTTTATCATTTACTTTTGCCAGACGGTTGATATAGTCGCAGACAGAATCTTCATTGTCTGCGGAACAAGGGCCTATGATCACAAGGAATTTATTGCTTTTTCCGGTGATGACATCCCTGATCTGCAGGTCCCGGGACTGTTTTATTTCCGCAAGTTCTCTGGGAAAGGTATATTCTTCCCGTATTTCAGCAGGTGTGGGCAGTTTTTTTATAAATTCAAAACTCATATTATGTTTCCTTTGCCGCAGCTATCCTTTCTTTATTGTGTTGTAAACGGCGCAAATGCTGCCCGGAATCAAAGGCAGCAGATGAACCGGAACCGTAAATATTATAATATACGGAGACGGTTTCTGCAAGAAAATTAGAGTCCATGAATTTTTAAAAATATTTTTCAGGATATCTAAATTAGCCTTAATTTCGCGGAAAATAATGTTAAATTAGATGTGAAGAAACTTAAATCTGGAACTTAAAAGGCAGTATGGGGGGGACGGCAGAACAAAAGATGAAAGGGAATGAACCAATGGGAATCAGAGTCGGTGAGCTTGCTGAAGTTTATGAAGCACATTTTGACGACATATTTAAATTTGTATATCGCAGGATTCCGAACAAGCAGATGGCAGAAGATTTAACGCATGATACATTTTTTGCGGCTTTGAAAAAAGGAAAGGCATTTCTGGAGTATCAGGAACCTAAGTTATGGCTGATGGTGACAGCAAAGAATAAAATGCATGAATTGTTCAGAAGGATGGGACGCTGGGCAACAGAACCTCTGGAGGAAGAATGCCCGGATCTTGCGGTGACTGAAAACAGTTATGAAAAAATTGAACTGGAACTGACGGCACTGGCCATGGTAAGTGATGAGGAATGGATGCTGATCAAAAAGTATTATTTGTATGGCGCGACGATTGCAGAGCTGGCAGAAGCCTATAATATTACTGAAAATAATATGAGAGTACGTCTGTCTCGCCTGAAGAAAAAGTTGCGTGACAAGATAGAACGCTAGGAAGGACAAATGGTAAAAAATGCAGGAAAGCAAAAGAAAGGAATTACTGGAAAGTAATTTAAAGGAACGACTGGACTGGTATACCTTATATGCATCGGAGAGTGAATATGATGTGAAAGCGGTGGAATCGATTCTTTATCTTCTGGACACTTGTGAACCGCTGGAAGAAGGGATTGTTCCACCTAAGAAAGAAGCATGGCAGCGGTTTCTGGAGATGGCAGATAAAGGACAGGAACTTCTGCCGGTGGAGGACTGTATGCTTCCGGGAAAGCCGGCGGAGTGTTACGGGGATTCGGCAGTGGAGAGCAAGGCAGGGAGCTGCCGGAATATGACTGCGGAAATACACGGAGATGTGCGGGCAGGAGAAATGACGGCAGATACGGAAAAGGATACGGAAGGACCCGGACAAGGTAGTGGTGTGGGAGGTTCCGTCATAAAAGGGGCAGGAGAATTTGCGGGAACCGGGAAATCGAAGAAAATTACCGGAGGAACTATCAATTTGGGGACAGCAGGTTCCATAAGCAACATGTCATGTGCTTTGGATGAGAAAATAGCACAGAGGCCGGTTCAGACGCCGGGATGTCTGCAGAGGAAGATCGGCAGGGTTTCAGGGGTTGTTTCCCGCCATAAAATTCTTGTGGCGGCAGTGCTGATTCTGATGATTCTTGTGGTGGGAAATACGGTTCAGACCATAGCCAGACATGACGAGGATTTCTTCTTCTGGCTGAACCGGGACGATTCGGGAACACAGATGATTACATCGCCGGAGGGTTTGGATGGCAGTGCGGAAAAGACACAAACTGTTTATTATGATAGGGAAGAAATGCCTGAGTGGGCACAAGACTGGTTAACGGTCGAAGCTGAAATTGAAATACCGGAGGAATATGAATGGCAATATTATGAGGCAAGTGAGCTTGACAATAGAAGACATGTTGCCAGTCATTACTTGTTGGAAAGCTCGGCGCAAGAGATTGTCGTTGGAGTGTGGATATACCTGGATAAATTATCACTTAACAGAGAAAAGTATGCAGATTATAATTATTTGGAGAGTGTTGAAATTGGAGGGAATCAGATAGATATTTATAATAAGATAGAAACAAGTGGAAAGACATATTTTGCGGCTTGTTTTTTTGGGGAGAGATTTCAATATTATATACAAGGACGTGATAATTTGGATGAACTAAAAAACTTAATAGAATTATATTTGGAAAAAATTTAAAAAATTTAAATTTTTGTGTAATAAAATGCGTTCTCAAGTCATGTATAAGTAGAAGGATAATTTGAGATCAAGTTTTATGGGAAAGGAGAAAGAGAGATCCTTCAAAACTTATACTAAGGAGAAAAGAGGAATGAAAAGAATGAAAAAAGTAACAAAAGTAGGACGACAGTTTCTGTACGGAATGGTTGCGGCAGTATTTTTAACTGGAAGCATAGGTTTTACCAGTTTTGCGTCAGGTGTGGAGAGAACAGCAGAGATCGCTGAAGAAGGGATAGAAGTTCTGGAAGCGACTATAGTGGATGAAATTAATCTACCTTCAGGAACCAATCCTTATACCATGCTGGCAAATTGTATTATTAGTGTTACCGGAGATGACGAGGGGATGCACATTGGAATCTCTTCCGGAGTCGTAGGAACTGGGTCTGTGGTAGGTGTAAAAGATATTAAAGTCCAGAAAAAGAACTGGCTTGGCATTTGGTCAACAGTAGCTGTTTGTAGCGGAGGTGAATCCTATAATTGTGGAACAATGGGAATAAATATTTTATACGCCAATGCTGAAAGAGGCGCAACTTACCGTATTCTCTGTGTACATTACGGAGATGTAGATGGTTACACGGAAACGGAAAACAACAGCGGCGCTTTCGTCTTTGACTTTTAGGCTGAGTGGAAAAGAATATGGAAAAAGACGAGAGAATATACGACTATCTGATAAAAAATCTAATGGAGGGCAAGACAATTAATCACATTAGCTTTTATAGTTCACTCATTGAATCAATGGGTTATGATCCGTTAAAGGCGATTTTGGAGATTAGATTGTTGACTGATGGAAAAATAAGGCGATATTACAATGTACCGGAGGACGTATGGTACTGTCTCAGGGAGAATTACCATCCGGATACCTATTATCGCAGGCACATATGCGGTCACTATGTAGAAGCGGTTATTTCGGATGATGATGAAGAGCGTTAAGTTTGCTTCGGACTGAATCCAAAATCTGAATTATATTTCTTAAGGTCTGGGCTGCCGCACCGGGAGGGATACACAAAAGATATAGCAGTGAATGATGACGGCTTTCATAAAAATTGCTATTTCCGTGGGTATCTTCCGGATGCGGCAGCTTTTTATGCGCAGGGGTGCATATGGAAAATCGTTGCCGACATAACATGCATACGGTCACCGGGAGGGAAGGATGCCGGCAAAGGCTGACGGGTGACCGGCGTGGCGGATAGGGGAAGATGAATGCACAAATCCTATAGGGCGGGGGAACATGGGATACAGCGGCAGGAACGGCATTCCGTTGCCGGGACACCGCAGGGACAGACTGTGCTGCTTTATGATGACAGCGGTTTTGCTGCGGTACTGACAGCAGTGACTTGACAGTTTCCAAATACTAAGATATACTGCAAATGAGAATCATTCTCAAAAAGAAGTGATGCACGGAAAAATAAAAATTACATATAATAGGTATAATAATCAGGATTCGGCAGAAACGGAGGTTCTATGGCAGATATTATTATTGTAGGGGTTCTTGCGGTCATTGTGTTTTTTGTGCTGAGGGGAGAGCTGAGAAAGCTGCGCAGGGGGCAGTGTTCAGGGGGATGCTCCGGCTGTGCAGGCTGTTCAGCCGGTTGCCCGTGCTGCAGTCCGGCAGGGCATGCAAAGAAAAAAACAGAAATCTGACGGGTGTGTCTGTATGGGAAAAAGGACATTTTCCATGTCCTTTTTTCATTTTTATCTTTTCCAACAGGGAGGAATATGCTATACTATAAAAAGTGCATTGCAGTACATGCTTTCTGTCATGATACAATAAGACCCGTAAAGCAGATGCACTGCAGTGTTCCATAACAAAATTTAGGAGAGAATATGAGGCATATGTCAGAGGATACGATTTCAGAAGACGCCGCATCACAAGCAGGCGCGCCGGAATATGGCATATCAAAAGATAAATCAGCTGCCGCAAAAAGACGGATGCGGCGCTTCAGAAAATATAATATCCGTATGCTGATACTTTCAGTGTTTATCCTGATAGCACTCTGCGGGAGCCTGCTTGTCAGAATAAGATCCCTGAATCAGGAGATGTCAGATCTCAGTGCACAACTGGAAAAATTAGTCCGCATTACGACACGGCAGCAGGAGGTTCTGGAACAGCTGACAGAAGCCTCAAGGACTGCCATGGGAAACAGTGCCGTTGTGGGAAACAAAGAGGAGAACGGGAAGGATAAGGAGGGGGAAGATTCCGGAACCGGGGAGAACGGTTTACCGGAAATTACCGCGGCCCATAAAGTTTACCTGACCTTTGATGATGGGCCGGGGGCCAATACCCAGGATATTCTGGACATTCTGGAGGAATATGATGTGAAGGCAACCTTTTTCGTGGTGGGGGATGCCGGCGAAAAGGCAGAGGAAGAGATGAGGAAGATTGTGGAAGCGGGCCATACCATCGGAATGCACTCTTACAGCCATAAATATTCGGAACTCTATGCCTCCGTGGAAAATTTTGCGAAAGACCTGAAAAAACAGCAGGATTACATCTATGAAGTCACTGGGGTGAAAAGCACGGTATACCGGTTTCCGGGAGGCAGCTCCAATACCGTCAGTGAGATTGACATGAAGGAGTTTGCAAAATATCTGGACAGCCAGGGGATCCGTTTCTTTGACTGGAATATTTCATCCGGGGATGGGGGCGGATATCTTTTTCCCAAGGAAACAATTATAGAGAATTGTGTTTCCAATGTGAGCAAATACAGCACTTCCGTGATTCTCATGCATGATGTGGCAGGAAAGACCACCACCAGGGAGGCGCTGCCGGTAATCATAGAGAAAATACTGGAGATGGACGACACAGTGATATTGCCGATCACGGATGAGACAACCCCCGTGCAGCACATCAAATGGCAGGATGAAACTTGAGGGAAGAGACTTTTGGCATGGGGCATGGGTCCTGATGCCTTGAGAATAAAAGAAAGGATGTGGTGGCAACGCAAAGAATATTGTTGAAATTAAGCGGAGAGGCGCTTGCTGGGGAGAAAAGGACCGGTTTTGACGAGGAAACGGTGAGGAAGGTTGCACTTCAGGTAAAACATCTGACCGATGCGCAGGTACAGGTGGGCATCGTCATTGGCGGGGGCAACTTCTGGAGGGGAAGAACCAGCGAGAATATTGACCGTGTGAAGGCAGACCAGATCGGTATGCTGGCCACGGTGATGAACTGTATTTATGTGTCGGAGATTTTCCGTTCCGTGGGAATGGAGACGGATATCCTGACGCCGTTTGCCTGCGGTTCGTTCACGAAGCTTTTTTCCAAGGATAAAGCTGTAAAATACTTATCCGCGGGGAAAGTAGTGTTCTTTGCGGGCGGCACCGGACATCCTTATTTTTCAACGGATACAGGGGTGGTTCTCCGCGCCATAGAGGTGGAGGCAGACGTGATTCTGCTGGCAAAATCCATCGATGGCGTATATGATGATGATCCCTGCAAAAATCCTGCGGCAAAGAAATATGACGAAGTGACCATCGACGAGGTGATTGCAAAAAATCTCCAGGTGGTGGACATGACGGCATCCATTCTGGCCAGGGACAACAAGATGCCTATGTGGGTGTTCGGGTTAAATCAGGAAAACAGCATTGTAAATACAGTGGAAGGAAAATTCCGCGGTACGAAAGTGCTGGTGTGAGCCTGCGGTAAAACAGCCGGCAATACCACGGCAGAAAATGAGAAAAGATAAAGGAGAGGATTTTGGTTATGGATGCCAGACTGCAGCAGTACGAAGATAAGATGAAAAAAGCAATTGAATTTCTGGAGGGAGATTATAATACCATTCGGGCAGGGCGTGCAAACCCCCATGTGCTGGACAAGATCCGGGTGGATTATTATGGGACGCCCACTCCGGTCCAGCAGGTAGGAAACGTCACGGTGCCAGATGCGCGTATTATCCAGATAGCACCCTGGGAGAAGTCCATGCTGAAAGCGATAGAAAAGGCCATTCAGACATCGGATCTGGGGATCAACCCCACAAATGACGGCAGTGTGATTCGGCTGGTATTCCCGGAACTGACAGAGGAACGCAGAAAGGATCTGGCGAAGGAAGTTAAGAAGAAGGCGGAAGAAAGCAAGGTAGCCGTCCGGAATATCCGCAGGGATGGCAATGACATGCTTAAAAAGCTGGGTAAGGCTGACGTGTCTGAAGACGAGATCAAGCAGATGGAAGAGCAGCTGCAAAAAGTTACGGACAAGTATATCAAGGAAGTTGATGCCGCAATGGATAAGAAGACGAAAGAGATTATGACTGTGTGACGTAATAACATTAACGTTTTCTGGATATTTTGCAAAAGCGGCGCCGGGGGAGCGGAAGATGATCTGACATTCGCTCCCCCATGGCGTTGCAGCCGGATTGTCCGCAGTGGGGAAGGAGTCAGATATGGGCGAAGAGTTGAAAATGCCCCGGCATGTGGCCATTATTCTGGATGGAAACGGCAGATGGGCGAAGGCGAAGGGAATGCCCCGCAATTACGGCCATGTGCAGGGGGCCAAGACCGTGGAGACGATCTGTGAGGAAGCCTATAAAATGGGTATCCAGTACCTGACGGTATATGCTTTTTCCACGGAGAACTGGAGCCGTCCCAGGGAGGAAGTGGACGCCCTGATGAAGCTTTTGCGCAATTATATGAAGACCTGCCTGAAGACGGCAGCGAAAAACCGCATGTGCGTCAGGGTGCTGGGGGAGAAGTCCCGGCTGGACGAGGATATCCGCACCAGAATTTTGGAGCTGGAGGAGGCTACCAGGCATAATGACGGACTGCATTTTCAGATTGCCATAAATTACGGCGGCAGGGACGAGATTGTCAGGGCTGTCAGAAAGGCGGCAAAAGCAGCGGCAGGCGGAGAACTAAATCCGGAAGAGATCATGGAGGACACCGTCAGCGGCCTGCTTGACACGGCGGGGCTGCCGGAGCCGGATTTGCTGATCCGTACCTGCAATGAACAGAGAATTTCGAATTTTCTTTTATGGCAGCTTGCCTACACGGAGTTTTATTTTACGCCGGTTCCGTGGCCTGATTTCACGAAGGAAGAATTGATAAAAGCTGTGGAAGCATATAATCAAAGAGACAGGAGACTGGGCGGGCTGAAGAGCACATAAGAGGGAAAGGTACGGTTCTGTACCGGAAGAGGAGGAAATGTCGATATGTTTTGGACCAGACTGGCAAGCGGTGTGGTACTGCTGATCCTGGCCATCGGCGCCATAAGCCTGGGAGGAATTCCCCTGGCAATCTTGCTGTGGGCCGTTTCCATGACTGCCTTCAGGGAACTGACAAAGGCATTAAAGTGTACGGGGGATGAAAAAAAGCCCAATGGCCTTGAACTGGCCGGCCTGGCGGGAGTTACCTGCTATTACTTACTGGTTTATTTTTCCGGGGAACATACATGGCTGATGATGTGCCTGGTGGGAGTCTTTCTGGCGGTGATGTTTGTCTATGTGATGTTTTTTCCGAAATACAGCGCGGTACAAGTGATGGCTGTTGTCTTTTCCTTTATTTATGCTCCGGTGCTTCTGGCCTTTGTGTATCTGACCCGTATGTATGACAAGGGGATTTATATGGTCTGGCTGATTCTGGTCAGTTCATGGGGATGTGACACTTGCGCCTATGTGGTGGGGAAACTTATAGGGAAAAAGAAGATTTTTCCGGTATTAAGCCCCAAGAAATCCCTTGAGGGATGCGTGGGCGGTGTGCTGGGAGCGGCGCTTCTGGGAGGGCTGTACGGATTCTTTTTTGTGGAGAGGGTTTTTCCGGATACAGAAGCTGCGTGGATGACGGCGTTCATCTGCGCGGTGGGGGCAGTGATGAGCATGGTGGGGGACCTGGCAGCGTCAGCCATCAAGCGAAATATGGACATTAAAGATTATGGAAAACTGATTCCGGGACATGGTGGAATCATGGACCGCTTTGACAGCGTCATTGTGACGGCGCCCATGACATATTTTCTGATGGTGCTGCTGCTGTAAAGAGCAGGGAGCGGCGCCGGATTGGGGAAGAAAAATGGGGGCAATGTGGCAGTCCTTCCCGGGAAGGCGGCAGTGCAGTTTTTGTGCACACGGGTGCATAAGGAAAATTGTTGCCGACGCAACATGCACCCGGCGCGGCGAGTAGTGGAGAAGAGCGTCCCCTGCTTGATTGAGACATAAAGAGGGAGAATTGAATGAAAAAGATTGCGATACTGGGTTCCACAGGTTCCATAGGCACACAGACGCTGGAAATTGTGCGGGCAAATCCGGAATTGGAGGTGGTGGGGCTTGCCGCCGGTTCCAATGTGGAACTGCTGGAAGCACAGATCCGGGAATTTCATCCGCTGAAGGCCTGCCTGTGGGAAGAAGAGGCGGCTGCGGATCTGCGCACGAGAACTGCCGATATAACGGTAGAAATTGTCTCTGGCATGGAGGGACTGCTGGAAATTGCTTCTATGTCCGAAAGTGAAGTATTGGTGACAGCGATTGTGGGGATGATTGGAATTAAACCCACCATTGCGGCCATCAAGGCGGGGAAGGACATTGCGCTGGCCAATAAGGAGACCCTGGTGACGGCAGGGCATATTATCATGCCGCTGGCCCGGGCGCATCATGCGGCAATCCTGCCGGTGGACAGTGAACACAGCGCCATCTTCCAGTCCCTGAATGGGGAAGGCGCGGCATGGGGAGGAATGGAACCGGATGAGCGCCGCCGCGGGGGCAGGACATCAGGAGGGCAGGTTTCGGGCAGGGTGGAGAAGATTCTGCTGACGGCCTCCGGAGGGCCTTTCCGGGGAAGACGGAAAGAACAGCTGGAAAATATCAGGCCGGAAGATGCCCTGAGACATCCCAACTGGAACATGGGCCGGAAGGTGACCATAGATTCCTCCACACTTGTGAACAAAGGGCTGGAAGTCATGGAGGCGAAATGGCTTTTCGGCACCGGTCTGGACCAGATTCAGGTGGTGGTGCATCCCCAGAGTATTATACATTCAGCAGTACAGTTTGTGGACGGTTCCATCATTGCCCAGATGGGTATGCCGGACATGAAACTGCCCATACAGTATGCGCTGTTTTATCCTGACAGGAAGCCCATGGACGGGAAGCGGGTGGATTTGTTTGAACTGGGGCAGCTTACGTTCGAGAGACCGGACCAGGATACCTTCAAAGGACTGGGGCTGGCGTATCAGGCCGCACGCACGGGGGGGAGCATGCCCACGGTCTACAATGCGGCAAATGAAAGGGCGGTACAGCTGTTTCTGGACCGCAGAATATCCTGGCTGGGGATAGCTGACCTGATTGAGGAAGCCATGGGCAGCCACAGCGCGGTGGCAGACCCTTCGGTGGAGGAGATTCTTGAGGCAGAAGCCTGGACATATGAATTTATTGCAGGAAGGATTGGACCATAAATGATGACCTTAATTCTGTTCATTATCATATTCGGGGTGGTGGTGATAGCCCATGAGTTCGGACATTTTCTGCTGGCGAAGGCAAACGGGATTCATGTGGTGGAGTTTGCAGTGGGGATGGGGCCTTGTCTGTGCTCCTTTCAAAAGGGCGGCACAAAATATTCCCTGAAACTGTTTCCCATAGGCGGAGCCTGCATGTTCGAGGGAGAAGACGGGCTTGCGGTGAAAGACGGGGAAGCGGGGGAAGGCTCCTTTCTGAAGGCGGGCGTCTGGAGCAGAATTTCCACAGTGCTGGCAGGTCCGGTATTTAACTTCATTCTGGCTTTTATCGTGGCCTTTATTATGGTAAACATGACGGAGTATGTGGCCATCCGGGATCCCATAGCCACCCAGGTGGCGGAAGGCGGCGGTGCGGAGGCGGCCGGACTGCAGGATGGGGACAGAATCATATCCATAAACGGGGAGAAAATCTGTCTGTACCAGGAAATTTCCCTTTACATGCAGGCATCTTACCAGGGCGGCCAGGTGGAGATTGTCTATGAGAGGGATGGCGTGAAACATACTGTCAGTCTGACGCCACAGTATGACGAAGCATCGGGAATGTACCTGCTGGGCGTGATGAATGCCGACTTTGTGGAACCCAGGGGAATTGAAACATTCAAATATGCCTGGTACCAGATGCGCTATTCCGTAAAAGCCACTTATAAGAGCCTTGGCATGATATTCCGGGGAAGAGTGTCGAGACAGGATGTGGCGGGCCCCGTGGGCATTGCGGTGAACGTGGTGGGCAAAACCTATGACGCTGCCAAGGAGTATGGCTGGCAGAGTGTCATGCTGAGCATGATGAATATTATCCTGATGCTGTCGGTGAACCTGGGGATTCTGAATCTTCTGCCGATTCCCGCGCTGGACGGGGGCAGGCTGGTATTTTTGCTGGTGGAGGTCATCCGGGGCAGGCCGGTGCCGCCGGAAAAGGAAGGCATGGTTCATTTTGTGGGCCTGATGTTTTTGATGGCTTTGATGGTATTTGTTTTCTTCAACGATCTGTCCAATATTTTTATGAAGTAGATGCCGCCGGAAGGGGGAGCTGCATATGGAATCCGGGAGAGCGGTACGAAAGAGGAAGGAGGCCTGCCTGGGAAAACTGGTTCTGGAACGGGGCGGCTATGTCTGCCATGCCGTGCTGGGGCAGGGGGCTTTTTCCGTGGTCTACTGCGTGGAAAGGAAGTCGGATGCAAAAACATATGCCTGTAAAGTCAGTGAGAATATTCCCTTTCTGGAAAAGGAGGCCGATATTCTGGCAAAACTGAGTCACCGCCTGTTTCCGGTATTTCTGTTATTCTGGACAGAGGCGGGGCTGGGTTTCCTTCTGACTGAGTGGGTGCCGGGAACCAATATGGAAAAAATGCTGGGCAGGCGGGGAAATTTTTCCGCGGCGGCCACCCTGCGGGCAGGGCGGGGGCTGGCAGAAGGCTTGTCTTATCTGCATAAAAGGCCGG
>CAJTLR010000052.1:0-9764 GCA_910577185.1 uncultured Acetatifactor sp. | reverse complement strand
AAGCCTGCCAATGTGATAGTCTGCCAGGATGGCAGGGTCAGACTGGTAGATCTGGGATGTGTATGTTCCATGCGGGAGAAGGTGACTTCCCGGGCAGGAACACCGGGGTTTGCTGCACCGGAACAGTTTCATGACCATGTGTCCCTGACGGCATCCTGCGATGTGTACGGGCTGGGGCAGACGCTGAAAGTAATGCTGGGAAACCGTGAGGAATCCGGCGGAAGCGGGAAAAATACCATGGGCAGGCGGGGGGCCGGAGATCCCGGGCAGAAAAGGCGCCGGAGAAAGCTGGAAGGCCTTCTGGAGGACTGCACGAAAGAGAATGTTTCCCAGCGCATTTCCGATATGGACGAGGTAAGGCGCAGATTTGCCCTGATGTAGGACAGGCCTGAAATGATATCTTTTCTGTTGACGTATTATCCTGAAATGACTATAATACATATGACCGGAAGTATGTTTTGCCCTGCAGGCGCCGGATTTGTGGCGACTGCGGCCTGGCATAAGAAAAGAGAGGAGTTTTGACTATGCGTTTTTTTGTTGATACAGCGAAGGTGGAAGACATCAGAAAGGCAAATGACATGGGTGTCATCTGCGGCGTTACCACCAATCCCTCCCTGATTGCGAAGGAGGGAAGGAATTTTGAAGAAGTGATTGCCGAGATTGCTTCCATTGTGGACGGGCCTATCAGCGGGGAAGTGAAGGCTACCACTGTGGACGCGGAGGGAATGATCCGGGAAGGCAGGGAGATTGCGAAAATTCATCCCAATATGGTGGTAAAGATTCCCATGACAGTGGAAGGTTTAAAGGCATGTAAGGTATTGTCCTCCGAGGGAATCAAGGTCAATGTGACCCTGATTTTTACATCCAACCAGGCTTTGCTGGCAGCACGGGCGGGAGCGGCTTTTGTCTCTCCTTTCCTGGGGCGTCTGGATGATATCAGCCAGAGAGGTGTGGACCTGATCCGTGAGATTTCAGATATTTTTGCAGTGACTGACCTGGACACGGAAATTATTGCGGCAAGTGTCCGCAATCCTGTCCACGTGACGGACTGTGCCCTGGCAGGGGCGGATATCGCCACGGTTCCCTATGCCGTCATTGAACAGATGGTGAAGCATCCCCTGACTGATGCGGGTATCGAGAAATTTCAGGCAGATTACCGCGCAGTGTTCGGAGAGTAATCTTATCCGGGGAAGTCACCGGCGCCGGGCGGGGAACCTGGCTGCAAAATGAAAAAGGCTGGACCCATGACAGCTGCTGATAAAACAGTATCAGCCGGACATCTGAAACAGGGCAGCGGCCAAGTGCAAAGACAAACACAGCCGTCAGGGACGAGAAGTTAATCCCTGGCGGCTGTGTTTCTGATAGAGGAAAACTTTTTCCCTCCGAATCCTGCCATAGCTGAAGTCTTGCCTTATTTCCGTGCAAAGGGCAGCATGCCTGTTCTGAAAGCAGCTTCGCCATATCATTTATCTGCCCCGCCGCCTGCATTTGCACATTGACTTTTGGGAATGGTCCTTGTCAGAATTAAGGTATAGGCAACCGTCAGGGCAATCATCACAAGGATGTGGATAATCTGTTTTTCCACAGCATAGGCCGCTTCATTTGCAAAAGTGCTGAGGGTATTTATCGCGGAATGAGTCATAATACAGGGGAGCAGACTTTTGCTGCGATAAAATATTGTTACAAACAGAAAGCCTACCGCAGTTGCAAAGATGATTTGGATGAAATTGTCTGCCAAATCCATACCGCTTCCATTGAATAAATTTAGCAGATGCCCGGTGCCAAAGGTCAGGCTTGAAACGATTATTGCGGATTTTTCATTGTCTCTCTCCATTGCCTTGAAAAGAAGTCCTCTAAAAATCACTTCCTCCAAAAAGCCCACACAAAGCATACAGACAATGTGGCAGGCCGTATCCGCCAAGGAATCATGAACGGCAAGACCGTTCCAAAGATTACCCGTGGCCAGTATGATCAGCGGTACATAGTAGAGAAGCTGACGGGCAGGCGCAGAAGATTTGCAGAGCCCATACCGTTTCAACAGGCTGTTTTTCCGGATAAAGACAAGAAGGATAACTGCCTGTAAGATACAGAAAATGGCGCTTGCGGAATATGCAATCCCGATTTTTTTATTGAGCGGATTCGCCAGGGACTGCAGAACACAATAAACCACAATCCAGACTATGGCAAAGGTTATCTCGCTTTTCTCATATAACTTTTTCACTTTATATCCTCCTGGGCAGCCAATATTGCGCCGTGATAAGCCCGTTTCAGATGAGTTTTGATAAGCTCCTCCTCATACGCCAGCGAGTTGTTGGCAATGATACTGGCATACCCGTGAGCAAATAAGAAAATTGACAAAAAGATTTCTTTTACCTGCGCCATACCGCATCCCATGGCTTCCTGCATTGCCGAAATAATAGGCGCAAGCTCCTGGGCGTCTATCAGCTCAGGCAGGGTGGTTCCCTTGAAAACATTTGACTGAAAAAGGAAACGGAACAGGTGTGGTTCTTCCATCGCAAAGCGGATATAATTCCATCCAATCCCAAGTATAATGTCTTTTTGTGGTTTTTCCAGATGCATCAGATATTCCGAATGATAACGGTCTGCCTTTGCATAGACCGTCTTTTTCAATGCCTCAATGGTTGAAAAATGATACATAACGGGCTGTGTGGAACAATGCAGCTTCTCCGATACTGTCCTGGCATTGATCGTTTCAAAACCTTCACTGCGGGCGATCTCAAAAGCAGTATCTACAATCATGTCCTTTGTGATTTTTGATTTTGGCGGCACCGGTACACCTCCTAAAATAATTATTGTTATATAACAATAATTATAAAACAATCCCGGCACATTGTCAATAGCATGCAGAGAAAAGCCGCAGCGGAAAAACGGCATGGCCGAAGCCACACCGTTTTCCGAAAACAAACTTATGCTGTTTTATGGGTGCCGCCCCAATGGGCGACGCCTTACGTTCCGTAGAACGATTTCATGTCAGCCGGGGAGCCTTATTTCATCTGCTCTTCCTGCTTCTTGATCATACGACGTACCATCTCGCCGCCGATAGAACCGGCTTCACGGGAAGTCAGGTCGCCGTTATAGCCTTCTTTCAGGTTTACACCCAGCTCGGATGCAACCTCAGTCTTAAAACGATCCATTGCTGCCTTTGCTTCAGGCACTTCTACTCTATTACTTCTGTTTCCGGACATTTCTTTTCACCTCCATAAAATCATGTTTATCTATCTTCAAGATAAGCGCTGCCCGCACTCATCCTGAAGATTCAGTCTAAGTGTTTGCTGCAACTTATCTTGGTCTTAGTATGACCTGGGAAAAAGAAAATATGTTGGAAACTTTTGGGGAAAAAAGTAGTTGACAGCGTTGACAGCCATGCGGAAATTGCAGGAAGCGCGGTTTCTGTGCATTATGTTACTATAAATGGAAGGAATCGTAACCGGATTTGTAATAATCTTTAAAAATATGACAAGAAAGCCTATGATTTTCCCGGGATTTGTTGTATAATCTATATGAAGAAATAAAATAAGTCCGGCCATAAAATGCCGATTATGGATTTTTGCCCGGATTGGACTAAATTAGGAGGGTATCATATGGCAAAAGAAATGATAGCAATGCTTCTCGCCGGCGGACAAGGCTCCCGCCTGTATGCCTTGACAGAGAAGCTTGCGAAACCGGCAGTTCCATTTGGCGGGAAATACCGTATTATCGACTTCCCGCTGTCAAACTGTGTAAATTCGGGGATTGACACAGTGGGCATTCTGACCCAGTATCAGCCGCTGGTGCTGAATGAGTACATAGGAAACGGACAGCCGTGGGATCTGGACCGTCTCTATGGGGGCGTACATGTTCTGCCGCCTTACCAGAAGGCAAGCGGATCGGACTGGTATAAAGGGACGGCAAATGCTATTTACCAGAATATCTCTTTTATTGAGCGCTATGATCCCCAATATGTCATTATTCTTTCCGGTGACCAGATCTGTAAGCAGGATTACAGTGATTTCCTGAAATTCCATAAAGAGAAAAACGCAGAGTTCAGTGTGGCGGTCATGGAAGTTCCCTGGGAGGAGGCATCCCGCTTCGGCCTGATGGTGGCTGACAAGGATGACAGGATCACGGAGTTCCAGGAGAAACCCAAGAACCCGAAGTCCAACCTGGCTTCCATGGGTATTTACATTTTTAACTGGGATATCCTGAGAAAGTATCTGGAGGAGGACGAGGCAGACCCCAATTCGGAGAATGATTTCGGCAACAATATCATCCCCAATCTGCTGAAGGATAACCGCAGGATGTACGCATATCATTTCAATGGATATTGGAAGGATGTGGGAACCATTTCTTCCCTCTGGGAGGCAAATATGGAGATTCTGGATCCGGAGCACAGCGGAATCAACCTGTTTGACGAGGACTGGAAAATCTACAGCCGCAACAGTGGTATGACCGGACATAAGATCAGCTCCGGCGCCGTGGTGGAGAATTCCATGATCACGGATGGATGCCGGATCAAGGGTACGGTAAAGCATTCCATTCTGTTCTCGGGTGTAAAGGTGGAGAAGGGAGCCGTGATCGAGGACGCAGTGGTTATGGGCGGTACCGTGATCAAGTCGGGTGCCACCGTGAAACATTGTATCGTGGCAGAAAACGTTACCATAGGGGAGAATGCGGTAGTCGGCTCCATGCCCACGGAGACAGAGAACGGTGTGGCAACTGTGGGTGCAGGTGTGACCATCGGGGATAACGCCAAGATTGGTCCCAATGCCATGGTAAAAAATAATGTAGAAGGCGGTGAAGAAGAATGGTAAATTCTAATACAAGTGCACTGGGTATTATATTCCCGAACAGTTATGATGCATTGGTACCGGATCTGGTGAATGTGCGTTTGATGGCTTCCATTCCTTTTGCCAGCCGTTACCGTCTCATTGACTTTATTTTGTCCAGCATGACTCATTGTGATATTGACAATATTTCCGTCATGGTGAATAACAATTACCACTCCCTGATGGACCATCTGGATTCCGGCCGTGAGTGGGATCTGGTCCGCAAAAACGGCGGACTGCATATTTTCCCTCCTTTTATGGAGAAGAGCGCCAAGCCTTATACGGGCCGTGTGGGCGCGCTGGCCAACATTCTGGATTTCCTGCGGGATGAAAAGGAAAAATATGTGGTGATCACGGACACCAATATTGTGGTGAATTTTGACTTCAATGATATGATCCGCCACCATATCGAGAGCGGCGCGGATGTGACCATCGCGTACAACGAGCAGGTGCTGCCGGAGAGTTTTCTGAAAATGCAGGCAAATGACCTGGGATATTATTATACTTTTGATATTGAGAACGGCAGAATCACGAAGATTTATGTCAATGCCAAGGACAAAGGCGTACAGAATTTCTCCATGAATATGTTTGTGGCAGAGAGGGAAATGCTGATTGACCTGATCAACACCGCTTCTGTCCGCGGCCAGGAGTACTTTGAGCGCGACGTGCTGCTGCCCCGTCTGAATAAGATGAATGTGCAGGCATACAAATATGAAGGATATGTGGCGCGTATCTGTGACATGAAGAGCTATTTCGACGAGAATATGAAGCTTCTGGATGACTACAATCTGGATGCATTGTTCTCAGGACCTCAGATTTACACCAAAATCCGTGACGACAATCCTACCAGGTACATTGAGGGGGCAAAGGTCCAGAATGTTATGGTGGCAGACGGCTGTATCATCGAGGGCGAGGTGGAGAACAGCATCCTCTTCCGTGGCGTGCGGATTGCCAAGGGCGCAAAAGTCAAGAACTGTATTCTGATGCAGGACACCGTGGTGGAAGCCGGCGCGGACGTGGAATATCTTATCATGGATAAGAACGTGACCATCACCGCGGGGAAGGAAATGAAGGGTACGGGCACCTTCCCGGTTTACATTGACAAGTTCCAGGTGGTGTAGTCCGGTTCCGGTGCGGGGCCGGCTGCAGGGGACAGCGGGAATACAGTGCCAGATGAGGAACAGATCAGAAAATACGCGGAAGGACAGAAAGAATCCGTAACGGTTCAGCGTCTTGTCTGAACCGATAAAAGAATCCGGTTTTCCAGCCGGATTCTTTTTTTCCTTGCATTTCCAGCCGTACTTTCATATAATAATATTGGAGAAATGGACATATCATAGGTCAGGAGCCGGCGCAGTGTACAAAAACAAGAGGCATGACGGAGCCGGAATGGAGGACATTATGGGAAAAGAAGATTATTTGAAAGCATACAAAGCCGGAAAAAAGGATTACCAGACAAGGATGCTGAAGGGCGAGAAGCCGACTTTGCTTGTGCTGGATGATTTTATGCCGGAGAAAGGCAGTTATCATGAGGTACCGCTGGGAATGGTACAGGTTCCCATAGCGCAGATCCTGGGGACGAAGACAGTGGGAAGAAGCAGCTCTTTTGCGGGGAATTTCATGCCCATCCTCAGGGAAGATACGGAATTTGCCATGAAGTGGATGAACCTGAGCGAGAGCCAGAAGGATGAGGGAATCCGGGATCCCATCAAGGTTTATGAATACATGAACAAATTCTATGTGGAAGAGGGAAACAAACGTGTCAGCGTAATGAAATATTTCGGGGCAGTTTCCATACCCGGGAATGTGACCCGTATTGTGCCCAAGCGCAGCGAGGAAAAGGAAAATAAAATTTATTATGAATTTATGGAGTTCTACCAGGCAGCTCCCATCAATTATATCTGGTTTTCCCGGGAAGGGAGCTTTGCGGATCTGCAGGAGACTGTGGGCAAGGCGCCGGGGGAGGTCTGGACGGAGGATGAACTGCTGAAATTCAGCGCCTTGTATACCCGTTTTTCATCCGAATATGAGGCAAAGGGCGGAAACCGGCTGAAGATTACCGTGGGAGACGCATTTCTGGCATTTATTTCCCTGCACGGATATGACGCTGTTGACCAGAAGACTACCAATGAGCTGCGGGCGCTGATTGCGAAAAGCTGGGAAGAATTTGAGCTGCTTCAGGAAGAAGGGGACATTGAACTGAAGATGAAGCCCAGCCATGAGAAAAAACCTTTGCTGAGTATGCTGATTCCCTTAAGTTCCCCCAGGGTGAAGGCGGCGTTCATCTATGAGAAGACGCCGGGAACTTCCGCCTGGACTTATGCCCACGAACTGGGCCGGCTTTACCTGGAACAGACATTCCCGGATGAACTGAACACGGTGTGCTATGAGAACGGGACAGAGGAAAATGTGGATTCCCTGATACAGGATGCCATAGACGAGGGATGCAACCTGATTTTTACCACCACGCCCCCCTTTGTGCAGGCCAGTGTGAAGGCAGCTATCGCAAATCCTGATGTGCGTATTTTAAACTGTTCCCTGAATACTTCCCATCGGTATATCCGTACATACTATTCACGGATGCACGAGGCGAAGTTTCTCATGGGAGCCATTGCCGGAGCCATGGCAGAGAATAATAAGCTTGCCTATGTGGCAGACTATCCTATCTTTGGCTCCATTGCAAATATCAATGCCTTTGCACTGGGGGCAAAGATGATCAATCCCAGGGCGAAGGTTTATCTGGAATGGTCTACAAAGAAAGAGGTGGATATAGAGGAAAAAATAAGGGAGATCAATCCTGCGTGTATTTCGGGCAGGGATATGGTGATTCCTGAGGAAGGCACCCGGTTCTTCGGCATTTACCATGTGGATGGCGACCGTCCCAGAAACCTGGCCATGCCGTTATACCACTGGGGAAAGTTTTATGAACAGCTGCTCCGCACCATAGTGGACGGAACCTGGAAATATGATGACGATTCTTCTTCCACCAAGGCCATCAATTACTGGTGGGGAATGTCGGCGGGAGTCATTGATGTGGCATGTTCCAGGCAGCTGCCCATTGGCACCCGGCGTCTGGTGGAACTGCTGAAAGGCACCATCAGTTCGGAGAAGTTTAATCCGTTTTCCGGTGTGCTTTATTCCCAGACGGGCCTGGTGCAGGAAGATCCGGAGCGCAGTCTGCTGCCGGAGGAGATTATGACCATGGACTGGCTGGCAGAAAATGTCATCGGTTCCATACCTGAGAAAGAAGAGCTGAAATCACAGGCAGAACCCGTGATTAAGCAGCAGGGTGTAAAAAACTGACCGTGTGTCGTAAAAAGCAGTATTTCACCAGAAGAAGAAAGGTTTTTATATGAGAATTTTGGCAATTGCGGATGAAGAATCAAAATATCTGTGGGATTTTTTCGAGAAGAGTAAACTGGAAGGGATCGACTTGATTATTTCCTGCGGTGATCTGGATCCGAGATATCTGTCTTTTCTGGTGACATTTACAACCGCGCCTGTTCTGTATGTGCACGGCAATCATGACAATAAATATGAAAGAATTCCGCCGGAAGGCTGTATCTGTATTGAAGACAAGATTTACGTCCATGAGGGTGTGCGGATTCTGGGACTGGGCGGTTCCATGCGGTATAAGCCGGGAGAACACCAGTACACGGAAAAACAAATGGCAAAGCGCGTAAAAAAGTTAAGATTCCAGCTTTTCAAGAAGCGGGGGTTTGATATTCTGGTGACCCATTCCCCGGCGTATCAGCTGAACGATGGGCGCGATCTGCCGCACCAGGGATTTCAGGCCTTCCGGAAGCTGATGGAGAAGTATCATCCCAAATATTTTCTTCACGGACATGTTCACATGAGCTACGGAAGGCAGCATAAACGTTACGATAAATATATGGATACGCATATTATCAATGCCTATGAGCGGGTGATTTTTGACTTTGAGGACGAAAGTCCCCAGGAACATATCCGCAAGTAGCAGGTAAACGGGAAGCGCCGGAAAGGCGCGGAAGCGGACCGGAAATCGGACAAATACAGTCGCGGACAGGGAAACACGGGAGAGTTTCCGGGGCAAATGGTGGAAAGTTTCCGGGGTAATGGATTTTTTCAGAAGAGGGACAAATACGGGGAAGCAGCCAGGAGGGGTATGTTTTGAAGAGTAGTATAACAAGAGAAGCGGCATTGGAGCTGCTGAAAAAGTACAATAAGGAGCCTTTTCATATTCTGCACGGGCTGACTGTGGAAGGTGTCATGCGTTATTTTGCCCGGGAAACGGGAAATGGGGAGGATGAGGATTACTGGGGGATTGTGGGCCTGCTCCATGACATCGATTTTGAACAATATCCGGAGCAGCACTGTCAGAAGGCGCCGGAACTGCTGCGTGAGGCAGGGGTGTCGGAAGACATGATTTATTCTGTATGCAGTCACGGATACGGACTGTGCAGTGACCTGGAGCCGCTGCATTTGATGGAGAAGATTTTGTTTGCCTGCGACGAGCTGACGGGGCTGATCGGGGCCGCCGCAAGAATGCGTCCTTCCGGAAGTGTCATGGATATGGAACTGGGCAGTCTGCGGAAAAAATTTAAGGATAAAAGATTTGCCGCGGGGTGCTCCAGGGATGTCATTATTTCCGGTGCGGAGCGGCTGGGCTGGGAACTGGACGAACTTCTGGAAAAGACCATTCTCGCCATGCGCACCTGCGAACAAAGCATCGGGGAAGAGATGCAAAAGATGTGAAAAACAGATAAGGATACGGGTGAACATAAAAACAGATGAAAGTAATCGGAAAACAGAGAAGCAGCAAAATGTGCGTGATCTGCGGAATGGATAATCCCATAGGACTAAGGGCACAGTTTTACAATATGGAAGATGGCAGCGTCGTGACACCCTTCCGCTATACGGAGAACCACCAGAGTTTTCCGGGGCGGGTCCATGGAGGGC
>CAJTLR010000051.1 GCA_910577185.1 uncultured Acetatifactor sp. | reverse complement strand
AGACCTGCCGCCAGCGCGTGCGCAAACCTGCCGCTTGCAACCGGCGAAAATTGTCCGCTTTGATAAATGACGCCGCTGATGCTGTTTGGAAAGCTGCTGCTGGCCACGCGGTTTAGTATCACGCTTCCTACTGCCAGCTGTCCTTCGTATGACTGGTTGCCAGCTTCGCAATAGATAATTGTCGATAACAATTCCAGATCGCCCGCGCCTGCCTGCACACTGCGGCCAGCATTGCCGCTGTCAGCATTCCTGCCGCTGCTGCCGGAACTGGCGGTCTCAATCTTCCTGGTGACTACACTTTTTCGCAGGAATGCATCCGTCTTATCATGCAGCTCCGCTTTCCCTCCTGCCACATAGGCATTCACGGCAACGGTATTCTGTGCTTTTTTCTGTGAAAATCCGTTGATCGCATAAATCAGAGCCACAATAACGGGTAAAATGAAGACAGTGGCCCAGGAAAAAGGCAGTTTCCAGGAACGGTCCATCAAATCCCCCACTTTTTTCACATAAGCCCGGTATGCCCTGTAAGGGTCCGTGTCATAATAGTCATCCACCGCATAGAGCACACGGTCAATCTCCCGGATGCCAAATGCCTTCTCCACACTGCCGCTGGTGGAAAGATGCTCCCCGTTCTGTCCCGGGTACCAGTTGTGCAGCAGCAGGACGCCGTCCCCTTCAAAACCCTGATTATATCCGAACCGGTTTTCATCCCAGAAATCATCCGCCAGATCCTGCATGTTCTGCTCCCAGCTGTCGGAGCGCAGCCCATACTGCTGCCTGGCTTCCTCCCCTTCCACAGACTGGTTTATGGTCACCAGCACAATATCGATGCAGAGTTTTTCTTCCATCCCGGCTATGTATGCGCGCAGGTTCTCTTCTTCCTTGTCTGTGAGCACATCCGCGTAGTCAAATACTCTCTCCGCCGGCGCGTCATGATTCGTTCTGGGCACACTTTTTTTCGGCCTTACCACGCCCAGCACCACACATACTGCGGCCAGAATCCCGATTCCCGCAAACCAGAATCGGAAATAACGCAGATACTGCTTTCTGGCCTCTTTTTTAAAATCATTTTCCATTTGTAATACCCCCATGTGCGTTTCGGCGCACATATCAGTCAATATCATCCGAATTTTTACAAAATCTATCTCTGGAGCGTGTCTGAAAATTCATTCCCGCTTCTGTGATGCACGGCTCCCGGGAAGCGATTATCCGATAAGCCCCAGCAATACCTGCAGCAAAGCCAGGACCGCAGTCATGCATCCCCACAAAGTTCCCACGTACAGCACAAACTTCCCCCGTGAAAACGGCGCCGTTCCCACAATCTTTCCCGTCTGTCCGTTGACATAAAAAGGATATTCCTGATCCCGGTAACGGTATATGTACTTCCATACCGGAAGAAGCCCGTACATGGTTCTGCTGTCTTTCACCAGCACATCCTGCCGCACTGTCTTCACGGCATTATAACCCGCATAACTTTCCCGCAAAAGCTTCTCTGCATCCGACTTCATCAGCGCCCTGGCACGCGTTTCCACCAGGTCCGCAGTCATATTATATTTTTCCCCGTAAAATCCGGACATGAATTCAGGCCGGAAATCGGTGAGCTGGTCGTAGTGAAAGGGCGCTATCAGATCCATCACATCATCCGGCATCTGCTCCGAGGCATCCACCGGAATCTTCTCAAACCGGATTTTCATATCCCTGTTGATGGCATAGACACTTGTCTCCGTATATTCCTTATTGCCGCTGCGCCAGACCCGGATCCTGGTGCCTTCTCCCTGAAAACGGCAGTCGGTGTCATAGTCGTAAAACCAGTACGGCACATAATATCCCTGCATACTGTTCAGCCTTACCTCGGACAGAAAATCCGTGGGGGCAAACAGACATTTTCTGAATTTTTCCCGAATGGACTGCTTGCAGGTCTCCTTTCCCATCTGAAAGGGAACCATCTTCCGGGGGGCATATTTCCCCTCCACCCTCTCATTGAAAATCAGGTAACTGTCACAGTAGGGACACTGGGTGGCGGAAGTATGTTCCTGCACCGCCACTTCCCCGCCACAGTTGGGACAGACCGTCAGGCTGCCTCCGGACCTTTCCGTCCGTTCCCCGCTCTCCTCGCTTTCGCAGAAAGGACAGTACATCCTCTTTCGCTCGGGGCTGTACACCACATTTCCCCCGCAGTTTTTACATTGAAAAAACATCCCTTTTTCCTTTCTTTCGTGCGGAAGGGAGACTTAACGCCGCCCTTCCCGATTTCGGACTCCTCCGGCCATGGGCGCACATATCCCGTCAGTCGCAAAGCACCACCACTTTCCTTGGCGTGGTCTGGGCCGGAATGCTCCTGGTGGAATTGTCATATGTGACCACCAGATTGTGATTCGCCGGACTCCCCTGAAAATACTGGTTGTTGATGGTTCTCACATCCACATTCGCATCCAGGTTCAGCTGGAGCGTCTGGGTATCATTGACCAGGTCATTGTCATAATACGCCACGTTTACCATCCTGCCGTTTTTCTCCTGGGCCGCTGCCACCGCATTGTACTGGGGCGGATAAATCAGCACCATGGGCGCGTCCATCAGATACCAGAAAGTGCAGCGCATTCCCACGGAGAGCGTATCAAAATCCACCACATATGTGGTAGGTGCCAGCAAAAAGACAACTGTATTGCCATCCATGTCCTCCATGGTGACATAAATAATACAGCCGTTGGAACGGCGGCCTCCCATCCTGGCCGGAACCATGTCCACAATGGTGCCGGTGACAGAGCCAAATCGTCCCCCTCTGAATCCATTTTTGTCCTGAAAGCCAAAATCCATAATTTCTCCCATACCTCTTATTGTCTGTCAGCCTATGATATGCCATTCCCCTGAAAAAGTTGCCTGTCCTCCCCGGGGCAGTGCGCCCCGGAATCTTTTCCCGGATCTCCTTCTGCCTCACCCTCCGGCAGGCCCTGTCAGCGTCCCCGGCGGTCCGTTATGATACCGCCGCCCAGCACATAGTCCCCATCGTAGAAGCATATGGACTGTCCCGGCGCCGCAGCCCGCACCGGCTGTTCAAAATGGGCCAGAACCTGTCCCGCGGCAAGTTTCTCTATCCTGCAGAACTCTCCCTTATGATTGTAGCGGATCTTTGCAGACACCCTCATGGGTTCCGTCAAATCCTCTATGGCCATAAAGCTCACATTGTCACAGAGCACCTCTTTTGTAAAAAGGTCCTCATTTTTCCCTATCACCACTTCGTTTGTATCCGGACGGATTTCCGTCACATAGACTCTTTCCCCCATGGGCAGTTCCAGTCCCCTGCGCTGGCCTATGGTATAATGAAAAATCCCCCTGTGGCGCCCCAGCGTCTTTCCGGCGGCATCCACAAAACTGCCGCAGCCCGGCAGAGGGCCTTTCGCCTCCCTGTGGATGAGCCCCGCATAATCATTGTCCGGCACAAAACAGATTTCCTGGCTGTCCGGCTTGTCCGCCACTGGCAGGCGCGCCTTTTCCGCCATGGCCCGGATTTCCTCTTTTTCATACGCCCCCACCGGCATCAGTGTGTGGGCCAGCTGATCCTGGGTGAGATTGTACAGGGCATAGGTCTGGTCCTTCCCGGCAGTCACGGACCGGCAGATGCAATAGCGTCCGTTCTCCAGCCTGGCAACCCTGGCATAATGTCCTGTGGCAATATAGTCCGCCCCCAGCGCCAGGCTTCTGCGCAGCAGCGCCTCCCATTTTACATAGCGGTTGCAGGCAATGCAGGGATTGGGGGTTCGTCCCTGCAGATATTCCCCCACGAAATAGTCCATCACCCGGGTCCGGAATTCCTGCCGGAAATTCATGACATAGTAGGGAATTCCCAGAATCTCGGCCACCCTTCTGGCATCTTCCACGGCCGAAAGGCCGCAGCATCCCCCACTGCCGGCTTCCCGGGCATCCTCCTGCCATATCTGCATGGTAATCCCTATGACATCATACCCCTGCTCCTTCAGCAGATACGCGGCCACGGAGGAGTCTACCCCGCCCGACATGCCAACCACTACCTTTTTCCCCTTTGTACATCCCATTCCGGCAACCCTTCCTCCCATTTGACACGGTCCTTACCCACGCCTTTTCCTGCTTATTAGTATAGGCCGGCGCACAATTCCTGTCAAGCAAAACGAAAAAAGCCCCGGCACGCCCTTTTGCGGACGCACCGGAACTTTCATTTTTACAAAGTCACTCCCTGCTTGAAAATAGCCATGTCATGATAGCCTGCCTCCTCGCTGCAGACTTTCCTGCCGGAAGCCACCTCTGTCACATAGTCGAAGAGTTCTTTTGTTTCTTCCTCCATATTTCCCTCTTCCGCCAGCACTCCGGCGTTAAAGTCGATCCAGTTGGATTTTTTCCCGGCCAGGGCGGAGTTGGTGGAAATTTTCACCGTGGGCACGGGAGAGGCAAAGGGTGTGCCCCGCCCTGTGGTAAACAGCACAATCTGCGCCCCCGCTGCCGCCAGCGCCGTGGCCGCCACCAGGTCGTTGCCCGGTGCGCTGAGAAGGTTCAGGCCCTTTGTCCGCACCGTCTCCCCGTACTGCAGCACCCCCTTCACCGGCGCGCTGCCCGATTTCTGGGTACAGCCCAGGGATTTGTCCTCCAGGGTGGAGATGCCGCCCTTTTTGTTGCCCGGGGAAGGATTTTCATATATTGTCTGATTGTGGCTTTTAAAATACTGTTTAAAATCGTTGATCAGCTTCACCGTCTGCCCAAACAGTTCCTCATCGGCACAGCGGTTCATGAGTATGGTCTCCGCGCCGAACATCTCCGGCACTTCGGTGAGGATCGTGGTGCCTCCTTCCCTGATCAGCCGGTCGGAAAAACGGCCCACCAGCGGATTTGCCGTAATGCCGGACAGTCCGTCGCTGCCCCCGCATTTCATGCCGATGACCAGTTCACTGACAGGAATCTCCTCCCTCCGGAACGAAGAGGCGTACTCTGTCAGCTCCCTGATGATCTCCAGGCTCTCCTCCACCTCGTCCTCGCAATCCTGGGCCGCCAGGAATTTCACCCTGTTTTCATCATACTGGCCGATATAAGGCTTTAACACATCAATATTGCTGTTCTCGCAGCCCAGCCCCAGCACCAGCACGCCGCCCGCATTGGGATGATTTACCAGGTCTGCCAGGATTTTCCTGGTATACTCCTGGTCCTCGCCCATCTGGGAACAGCCGTAAGGATGGGGGAAGGCTATGACTTCTTCCACGCTTCCCTTCACAAAAGCATTTGCCCTCCTGGCGATGGCCGTGGCCACATTGTTCACACAGCCCACCGTGGGAATAATCCAGATTTCGTTCCGGACTCCCGCCCTGCCATCGGGGCGGCGGAATCCCTGAAAGGTTCTTCCTTCCCGGCTTCCGTGGCTTTCCGCCGCTTCTGCCCCGCCGGAGACGGGCTGGTAGGAATACTCCAGCAAATCGCCCAGCGCCGTGGCCAGATTGTGGGTGTGAATCCAGGCTCCCGCAGGAATGTTTTCCTTTGCATGGCCGATGCGGTATCCGTACTTGATGACCTGGCCGCCTTCCGGAATCTCACGGACCGCCATCTTATGCCCCGGGGGAATTTCCTCCAGGGCCGCTATCTTTCTCACTTCCCCATGGTCCGGCACTTCCAGCCACTCTCCCGCAGGGATTGTCTTCAGCGCCACCACCACATTGTCATTGTCGTTTATTTTTATGAAATTCTGCATAACGCCGCCCTCATTCCGTTTGCCCTGATATCGTCAAGGTATGCCGCCACTGCCTCCGCAAGGCCCTCCACCTTGTTCAGATCCTGTCCGAAGAAGTTCTCATTGCCCAGGAATGCCGTCACAAAGGTCCGGCTGTCCCCCCGGCTGTTGTCGCGGAAAAACTCCAGAATGTTCATGTCGTCCATCACCTGGTATTCCTGCCCGTCCCTGTGGCCTGTCAGCGCCTTGTCACGAATCTCCGTGCCTGTATAAAAGGCCAGCAGCGCCGCCAGGGAGAAGGTCAGATGCGAGGGCAGCTTTCCGAATTTCTCCACATATCCCAGAAGGCTGGGCATGCATCTTGCCCTCCACTTGGACACGGAATTCAGGGAAATGGAAAGCAGGGCGTGTTTCACATAAGGATTGTTGAATCTTGTGATCACTGCCTCCGCAAATTCTTTCAGTTCCTCCTCCGGCAGGGTCAGGGTGGGAATCACCTCGTCGAATATGGTTCTCGTCATAAAGTTCCGGATGTCCGCATCTTCCATGGACTGTTTTACAATATCGTTCCCGCACAGATAAGAGGCCAGCACAAAGGAAGTGTGGGCGCCGTTTAAGATGCGGACTTTCCTCTGCTTGTAGGGCTTCTGATTCTCCGTGAAAATCACCGGAAGGCCTGCCTGGGGCAGCGGAAGCTCCCCGCTGATGTCTCTGGGGCTCTCGATCACCCACAGCGCAAAAGGTTCGCCGGTGACCATGATGCGGTCTTCATATCCCAGCGTCTTCCATTCTTCCTCCTCCGTATCCCGGGGATAGCCGGTGACGATACGGTCCACCAGTGTAGAGGTAAATATACAGGCCTCCTCCACCCAGGTGCGGAATTCCTCTCCCAGATTCCACAGTTCTATCAGCTGCATCACACATTTTTTCAGCATAATGCCGTTGTCGTCGATGAGCTCCACGGGCAGCATCACAAGGCCTTTGTCCCTGTCGCCCCGGAAGGTCTGAAATCTATGATGTAAAAACTTGGTCAGCTTGCCGGGGAAGGATTTCGGAGGATTCAGTTCATATTGATCTCCCGCATCAAATACAATACCCGCCTCCGTGGTATTGGAAACCACGAATCTGAGCGTGTCAATTTCCGCCAGCCCCATGTATTTTTCATACTCTTCACAGGCGTCCACCGCATCGGCCACGCTGGTCACCAGACGGTTTGAAATCTTTGCTTCCCCATCCACGATTCCCCGCAGGGATACGGTATACTGGCAGTCCTGCTTATGAAAATTTTCCAGGCTTCCGAAACTGATGGGTTTGACCAGCACAATATCGCCGTCAAATTTTCCCTGTTCATTGGCAATATCAATCATATAGTCCACAAATGCCCGAAGGAAGTTGCCTTCGCCAAACTGCACCACTTTGATGGGCCTCTCCGTTTTATTTGTCATTGCCTTGTTTAAGATTTCCATGTTTTCTCCCTTCCGTCCGGCCTTGCGGACCCTAACATAAGTCACCGCCCTTTATGTAAGCGCTTACATTTTCATTTTACCGCGAAAAATCCATTTCGTCAACCACAAATTCCAATCAAGCAGGGAAGATGAATCCTATAACTGTAAAACCGATACATTTGTTCCGATACATCATCTATATCCTGGTACATTTTATGCACTGTCAGTATAAATCCGGCTTTTTCTATGGCCCTCCATGATGGAATATTATCTTCCCTAATGATGGCAATTATTTCATCCTGTTGATATTGTTGCAGGAAATACCTGACATATTCCTTTATTGCCTCTGTCGCATAGCCATGATTTCTGTATTCTGCCCCTACAAAATATACGATGCCGGTTTTTTTGAGATCTTCATAGTACGAACATCCCACGGAGCCGATGACTTCCCGGGTTTCCCGGAGTTCCAGAGTATACGCCAGATAATTGACCGTGGGATTATCCTGAGCTGCAAGCTGCCTGGCTTCCCTCATCCATTCATTCGCCCAGCTGTGAAATTCTGTGTCAAACCCAATATCATTGAGACTGCCGTCCGATGCCATGCGGGAAAAAATGATCCCATCTGTTGTCTCCAAATCCCGGATGATCAGCCTGTCTGTTTTTAACAACATAAATAGTTCCTCCACAAATCCTGATTTCATTGCCCTTACTTTGTTTCTGTTGGAATATCTTCAGCACAGCCGGAAATGCCAAAGGAAATCCACTGCCCCTGCTGTTCTTCCAGGCTGATTTTTCCCTCTTCCAGCAGACATTTCACCCGGCTCCGGGACAATCCCAAAACCTGGGCAATTTGTTTTTCCGGATGGATTTTCAGCCGGTATGGATTGTGTATTGTAATCAGGCTCCCGTCTTCCGGATCATTGCTTTCCCCTGTCTCCCCAAGCCTCACATAGCCATAGTTAAGCCTTTCCAGGTCGATATCCGCTTTGTTCTTCCGGAATAACTGTATATTTTTGCCGTACATATCCGCAAGACGCTCATCATTGTCCAAAAAAGAGCTGTATTCTTTCTTTGGTATGGCCGAAACCTTCTGTCTCTCATAAACTGTAAGGTTGAAAGTATGTTTACATACCTCACACTGATAAATCAGCCACACATCCAGTTTTCCGCCGTTTGCATTGACACGGAATTTTTTCGTGTTGACAAAATCTGTCCTTCTGCCGCATTTGGGACAGCCCCGAAGTACCGGAAACGAGTCTTTCAGGACAATTTCATATTCTGTTTTTTTGAAATAGCTCATTTGCATCTCCTGTTCGTTTCAAGAACTGATGCGCAGGCTATCACATGACTGTTTTGTTTTATGATTTGCAATAGCCGCGCTATGCAAAAGAAACGGGTGTAGTCATAAATATCTTTCTCCTTTCCGCTGCAATATCATTACGGTGAACGGAACAAAAGCCGGTAAGAAATTACCATTTTGCCCCTGTAATCCATTACTCATCCCTTTCTGGCAGTAATAATGGTAGCCTCACCAGGCTCATCCCAGATCTTTTCTATCACAAATCCGGCGTCCTCCAACAGCCCCGTTTCATGTTCCAGGGTCAGCGGAATGTCAAAATGCACAAAACAATGATCCGGTATGACAGACTGTTCCCTCTTTTTCCGATACACCTCCTGCAAAAGCGCTTCCTCCTCGTCACAGCAGGCGATATAGTCCCCTGTCATAAAAAGACCGCCTTTTTTCAAACCGTCACAGACTCTCCTGTAAAGTATCTTTTTGCGCTCCGGCAGAAAATGATGCAGGCTTTCAAAAGAAATGACAGCGTCCCATTTATCCTGTCCGAAATCGTACCGGAAATAATCCTGGCACACCGTGGTGATGTGTTTGTCAGAATGCTTTTCCAGCAGCTTATCCAGCATATTCCGGCACAAATCTATACCGGTCACTTCCAGATGCGGATTCTTCTGCCAGATCCTGTCCAGCTCCAGACCGGTGCCGCATCCCAGGTCTAAAATTTTCCGGCAGCCCGAAGGCAGTGTTTCGGCAAATATCCGGTATGATTTTTCCCATACCGACATATGCTCCTCGTAACCGTCCAGCCGGTTTGCAAAAAAATCAGACATTTCTTCCAGGGGAGAATCCTCTGTCTCCTGAAGCCATCGCTTCAAATTCCGCATATAATTTTCCCTTGCTTCCACTTCCGGTTCCATGGCATTTTTTTCCTCTCTCTTTGCTGCGAAAAAACTGTCTCTACTGTAGCATATTCCAATGCGGCATTCCACCTCACATATTTTTATAGAAAAACTGGTTCCCATCACAAAAGCAATGCAGTGCCCCACCCATCTGGTCACGGCCGCCGTCTGAAGCGAAAACCGCCATACCGTTTCCCTGTTCACCACAGCCGCCCGGATTTAGGTTCCGGGACATACCCATACAGGACAAATCCGGTGAATATAAAATCATCCAGAATTCTTTCGGGAATAAAAGAACCGGGCAAAACAGGGAACCTGCCCATTGCCTTTCCAACGCAGCCATACGCGGATACGTTATGGGCAATCAGCCTGTCCGTCCTGTTTTCCCGGCTCTTTGCAGTTACACCTGCATCGCCTTTTTTAATCTTCCGGAAGCAGGGCCTTCGGTTCCTGCCCCGATTCCAGTACTTGTTTTCTCAGGATACGCTGTATGCTCTTCTCGGACAAATAATATTTGCAGGCTAACTCTCCTGTCCTTGCCCCGGCAAGATACTCCTTAAAAATCTGCCTGTCCCGTGCCAGGAGCTCCCCCTTAGTCTGCGTGCCGCTCCCCCATGGCTGCCTGTGTTTTGTCCTGCGCGGGATGTAAATGTTTTTCCCGTCCACATACTGCTGTATCAGTTCTATTACCTCAATGGGCAGAATTTCTTCTGCTCTTATATAGCCCATGTCTGCCTCCTAAAATTTATATTTTCAGGAATAGCATTGGCTATAACAATCTAAATACATAGCTTGCAATAGCCAGTGCTATGCAGCCATAACATATCTTCTCATATACAGATCTCCCTTCTTTTTCCCAGATAGTCTGCCTGTAAAAGCAGACGCTTACTTACACCCTTCCTCCCCGGCGGAAAACGTTTTAACGCCCTGGAGCATGTCCGGAACATATATTCTTTCAGACACACGTCATCGTCCTATCTTATCACAATTCCTGCCGCAAATCAAATTTTTGTTTCACGTTACCCGCTTTCTGTTATCCGCGTTCCCCCACAGATTCCGGAAGCGGCATCCCCGTAACAGTTCCGGGCCCTGTCTGGTCTGTTACCGCCCCTGCGGCAGGCAATTTGTTAAAAAAATATCTTGCAAAAAAAACTGCATTTGTTATAATGCAGATAGGACTAATTGAAACTACTTACAATTTTACTTTGATGCCAGACCTCAGGTCTGGATCAGCCCCCGGATGGCAGACCCCGGGCCTGATCTTCAGGCTTACCCTTCCGGGAAACAAACCAAAAGAGGGAGACAAAAAAGACCCATGACAATTTACGATATCTCCGAAAAGGCCGGCGTTTCCATTGCCACTGTCTCCCGTGTGCTGAACGGCAGCAGAAATGTCAGTGAAAAAACCAGGAAAAAGGTTCTGGATGTGATCGCCTTGTATGAATATACCCCCAATGCTTTTGCCCGGGGGCTTGGCCTGAACACCATGAAAACCATCGGCATCATGTGTGCCGACAGTTCCGATTTATATCTGGCCAAAGCCATTTATTACATTGAGCAGAAACTTCGTTCCAACGGCTACGACAGCCTCTTATGCTGCACGGGCTATGACCTGGACGCGAAAGCTTCTTCCATGAACCTTCTCATTACCAAAAAAGTGGATGGCATCATTCTGGCGGGTTCCAATTTTATCTATGAGGTGGAAACAGAGAATAAATATATTACGGATGCCGCGTCCCAGATTCCCGTGATGCTTTTGAACGCAGATCTGGATATTCCCAATGTCTACAGCGTAGTGTCCGATGATTATACATCCATGTACAAAGCCACCCTGCAAATGATTCAAAGCGGCACAGAGGATATCCTGTATTTTTATAATTCCGCTTCTTACAGCGGAAAGCGCAAATTATCCGGATTTCAGGACGCCATGGAAAAAAAGGGGCTGGACAGCGGGCTGGCACGGTTCTATCAGGGTTCCCATGAGGACATCACGGATATGACGGAATATCTGAAAAATCTCTGCCGCAGCGGACTGAAGTTTCACGGCGTCATCGCCGCGGACGACACCCTGGCGCTGGCGGCGGTGAAATATGCCCGGGAGATGCATTACCGCATTCCCCAGGATTTTACCATACTGGGTTACAACAATTCCATGCTGACAGTCTGCTGTGAGCCTGAACTGACCAGCATCGACAACAAACTGGAGACCCTCTGCCAGCATCTGATCAACACCCTGCTGGGTGTGCTGGCCGGAAAGGAAATGCCGAAAAAAACAGTTTTTTCAGGGGAACTTATCCGGAGAGGCACCACCAGGTGATAATTATTTGACCGGGAACTATCTTTTACCGCGCAGTATCAGACGCTGCGCCGTGCATTTCCCCGTACCGGAACCGGTTTTCCGGTACTTGTGCAGCATCAGGGCGGCATACACCGCTGCCATATACTGCCGGATTACGGAACCAAATTCAGACTATCATATATCAATGTAAATGGAGGAAAAAAACATGAAAGAATTTATGGACAAGGATTTCCTGCTGGAATCAGAAACCGCCAGAAAGCTGTTTCATGATTATGCGGAGACCACCCCGGTGCTGGATTACCACTGCCACATCAATCCCAGGGAAATTGCGGAGGACCGGCATTTTGACAACATCACTCAGGTCTGGCTGGGCGGTGACCATTACAAATGGCGCCTGATGCGCTCCTTCGGCGTGGAGGAAAAATATATCACCGGCGATGCTTCTGACTATGAAAAATTCTGCAAATGGGCAGAGTGCCTGGGCAAGGCCATCGGCAATCCCCTTTTCCACTGGAGTCATCTGGAGCTGCAGCGCTACTTCGGCTATCACGGCGTACTGAACAAAAAAACTGCCGATGAAGTGTGGAATCTGTGCAATGAAAAGCTCTCCCAGCCTTCCATGAGTGTCCGCAATCTGATCAGACAGAGCAATGTGACCCTGATCTGCACAACGGACGATCCTGTGGATTCCCTGGAATGGCACAAAAAAATTGCGGAAGACGAAAGTTTTGACGTAAAGGTTCTGCCTGCCTGGAGACCCGACAAGGCCATGAATATTGAGAAACCGGATTACCTGGATTACCTGGATAAACTTTCCGAAGTTGCCGGCAAGGGCGAGATCTCCAGTTTTGCCGCCCTGAAGGAAGCCCTGAAAGACCGCATGGCCTATTTTGCTTCCATGGGCTGCAGTGTCTCCGATCACGGCCTGGAATATGTCATGTACTATCCCGCCAGCGACGACGAAATTGAAGCCATTTTCCTGAAACGCCTGAACAGAATGATTCCCACCAGGGAAGAACAGCTGAAATTCAAGACTGCCTTCATGCTTTTCCTGGGCCGGGAATACCACAGGCTTGACTGGGCGATGCAGCTACACTTTGGCTGCAAGAGGGATAACAATACCAGAATGTACGAAAAGCTGGGACCTGACACGGGTTATGACTGTATCAACAATGACGCCCCCTCCGCGCAGATGGCCGATTTCCTGGACGCGCTGAGCAAGACGGATGAACTGCCCAGGACCCTCCTTTACAGCCTGAACCCCAATGACAACCAGTCCATCGGCACCATTCTGGGATGTTTCCAGGACTCCAGCGCCGTGGCCAAAATCCAGCAGGGCAGCGCATGGTGGTTCAATGACCACAAGATCGGCATGACAGAACAGCTGATCTCCCTGGCAAACCTGGGCAACCTGTCCGGCTTTGTGGGAATGCTCACCGATTCCAGAAGCTTTTTGTCCTACACCAGACATGAGTACTTCCGCAGGATTCTGTGCAATCTCATGGGCACCTGGGTAGAAGGCGGCGGGTTCCCTGCGGACATGGACATTCTCTCGGAGATTGTGAAGGATATCTCCTATTACAACGCAAAGAGATATTTCAAGTTTGATATCTGAAAAGCGCCTGCGGCAAAACCGTTTTCCATGCCCCCTCAGTCCTGAGGGGGTATTGATTTCGGAAAAAGAAGCAGGGGCAGACAGCTGATTCCATTGTAGCCATACCCGCCCGGGCGGGCAAGGGGGTATCACATGAAAAATATTGTAATCATTATGGGCGACCAGCACAGATGTGACTGTATCGGCGCCTATGGCAACCGGGACATCCAGACCCCGAACCTGGATAAGCTGGCAGAAGACGGTGTTTTATATCAGGAGCATTATACCACATATCCGGTCTGTACGCCTTCCCGGTATTCCATGTTGTCAGGTCTGTATACCCATCAGCATATGGGATGGGATAATCACTGCACTCTGCCTGCGGGACTGCCCACATATCCGCGTATATTTTCCGCTCACGGATATCGGACGGCAGCCATCGGCAAAATGCATATGACCCCCGTTTATCTGGATGTGGGATTTCAAAAAATGGTTCTGGCTGAGCAGGACGGGGACGGACGGTTCGAAGATGATTATCATTGGTATCTGAAAGAAAAAAACGAACTGGATGAGAATGATATCATCGACCAGCGGCAGGAATTCAGGAAACTGGCAGGCAAAGAGTACTGGGACAGCTTCGGGGCATCCGGGTCCAATCTGTCCGGGCAGGATCACTCCACTTCCTGGATTACAGACCGGGCTCTGGAGGAGCTTGGGGAATGGGGTCCGGAAAAAAATATGATGCTGGTCAGTTATATCAAGCCCCATCATCCGTTTGACCCGCCCGCGCCCTATGATACCATGTATCAGCCGGAGAACCTGGAACTTCTCCCCGGATATACGGAAAATGTGCCGGAAGTGGATTACGAACACAGTCACGGGTATTTTGACCACAGGGATCTGGACCGCCGCCGGCTGAAAAAGGTAATGGCCTGCTATTACGGGAGTATTACCCATATGGACTATCACATCGGCCGTATCATTCATGCCCTGAAGGACATGGGCGTATATGACGACACACTGATTCTGTATACCAGCGACCACGGCGACTACATGGGATATCACCACATGCTGTTAAAAGCCAACTACATGTATGATCCATTGGTAAAAATTCCCCTGATCGTAAAATTTCCCGGCGGAAAACATCATGGAAAAGTAAATACCAATCTATGTAATCATCTGGATATTGCCCCCATGCTCCTGCATCAGGCGGGGATTGCCGTACCGGATGAGATGAAAGGCCTGGATATCGGCTGTCAGTCTGCCGGACGCGAAATGACACTGTGCGAAGGCCTCCGTGTAGACCACTATGGGGAAGAAAAGAAACAATATTACGAATATATGGTCAGAAGCCGCAGATATAAGCTGATTATCAATAAAAACCTTCACAGCTGCCGTTTTTTTGACCTGGAAAAAGACCCTTTTGAGCTGCATGATGTGGCCGGACAAAAAGAATATTCCAGGGAACTGGAGAGGCACAGAGATTACCTCTTCCAGACTCTGGTATTTGATGCTCCGTCCCCGGTTTATTTAAACGGGCAGGAGCGGCTTTCGGAAGAAGGAGCGAAGAGGGACAGTAAGCGGAAAACCCTGATGCAGGAATACTGCCGCACCAGATATCTCTTACGGAAAAAGACCTGATTTGGCAAAACCATGCCGGAAAATTGGAGGATACCGGCATGGTTGCCCTATATTTCATACTTTTATACATGTATGACCGTGATACTTCCGAAGGCCAAATCTCCTATGATCCGAACCAGAACTTCCCCTTCCTCTTCATACCCTCCACGTTCTTCACAATTGCCGAAAACCTTGTCCACCTCCATACTCACCTTCCAGGAAGCCGGCACATAAACCTCCGTAGTTCCAAACGCACCGTCTATATTCACACAGACATTTCCGTCCACCGGGCAGGCATCGTTAAAATAGACCTGAATGGTGCCGAACGCATTGTTGATATCCACCTGACTTACATCCCCTCTGATCAGACGGACCGACTGCCCGAAAACATTGTCGATATCCACGCGGCCGCCATCCTGGCTGTAAGTCTTCACCATGCCGCCGTGTTGTTTATCTCCGATCTGGATCAGATGCCCCCTGAGATGTCTTCCCGCCCTGGGAAACAGCATCTTTATCCCTATGACCCCAAGCAGCGCGGCTCCCAGTACCGGCCAGGGAGTGATGGCCTCCAGATGCAGCAGCTCGTCATTGGCAATAATCAGGAATGCAATGGAAAACAGAATGGTCCCAATCTTTCCCCAGATCACTGCATTGATCAAAATTGCCGCCAGGGAAATATTCAGTACAATCGGCCAGAACCCCACATCCCCCAGATATCCCAGCCGGTCGTTGACAAGCATCAGCAGCACGGCTGAAAGAAAAATCGACCCCACGCTTCCCCTGATGACCGACTTGAGCAACAGGGATATCAGAAAAACATTTAATACGATGGGCCAGAAACCGATGCCCTGCAGATACCCCAGCCGCTGTGCCAGAAGCGCTACCGCCCCCACCAAAAGTACAACTCCCCAGAAAACACTTTTTTTCTCTCTCATTTTTACCCCCATTCCTCCTGTTTCTTTGCCGTCACCGGCAATTTGTTCCACAATACGCTTTCCCGGTTCTTACTGCCGCTGCAACCGCCTCCCGGGACATTTACTCCGCAATGCCCCCTCACAAGCCAAGTTTTCTCACCTTCAGCCGGTCCGCCACTGCCTTAAAATAAGCCCTGGACACCATGGCCCGCTTATTGCTCCCCACAAATGCCATGGCGCTGGATGCCGTCAGGTTCCTGGTGATGGAATATACCAGATCCAGATTGGCAATGGACGATTTCGAAATCCTCATGAAATTTCCGGGAAGTATTTCTTCCAGTTCATAGAGCTTATGGCTACAGGTAAAAATCTTGTCTGCCGTATGAGCCAGCACTTCCCGCCCTTCTGTCTCGAAAAAATAGACTTCATCCATGGGAACAAAAAATTCGGTCTCGGCATTTTGCAGGGAAAGACATCTTTTTCCATTCCCCTGCCCTGATATGTAGTTTTGGAGACTGACCACGGAATCGTTCAGCTGACCGCACCGTATGATCACTTCCTCTTCTGCCAGTCCTTCTTCAATCTCAATTCTTACTTTCATGCCGTTTCCTTTGCCGCGAAGCATATTGCGTTTTACATTCAGAACCTTTTCAAAACCTATGTTTACAGTATACACGAAAGCAAAAATCTGTAAACATCATATGCGCAACAAGTCATCCAGGAGAAATAAGAGGTTATTTTTACGCCATAATACTGTAGCTCATCCACTCATAGAGCAGCTTTGTCCCTTCCATGATCTCCGGAGGCAGAAGGGCCCTGGCAACCAGCTTCAGTTCATCCGACTCTATATCCGTGCGCCGCAGTCTGGCATAATCCCCGTCAATTTCTTCCACAATGTACTCAAAACGATTCATATTTTACCCCATTTCTGCGCGGCTTTTTGCGCATGTCAAGTTTGTGGATGCCGCGCAGACACAAACTTGGGATTGATAATTTTCAATTTTCAATCTTTACCCCATTTCCGCACAGCTTTTCGTGCGTGACAGAGTTTGTGGATGCCGCGCAGACACAAACTTGGGATTGATAATTTTCAATTTTCAATCTTTACCCCATTTCCGCACAGCTTTTCGTGCGTGACAGAGTTTGTGGATGCCGCGCAGACACAAACTCCTGATTATAATTTCAGTTTCCTTTCCATCCCCCGGGATTCCCGGTGTCTGCCGTCTTCCTGCCCTTATTTTCCTCCGGCCCGGTGTAACAATCCAGTCGGGAAGGTTGATCTTCCCCTGCCCGCCCTGCGCCGCCCGGGAGACAGATTTCCTCTGGTCAGGACTTTGCAGCCAAAAAACCCGGATACCAGACTTTTCTTCTGATATCCGGGGTTCTGTCCGTTTTCCGGGACAGCCGCAGCGGCGGGACGCGCCTTTTCCTGGCCCGCACCCGCACGCTGCCCTGTCTCCTGAGATGGAATCCTGTTCGGAAAACAAGTTACATCATTCCGCCCATTCCGCCTGCTCCTGCGGGCATTGCGGGGGTCTCTTCCTTAATATTGGCCACAACGCTCTCTGTGGTCAGCAGGGTGCTTGCCACACTGGTAGCGTTCTGCAGCGCGCTTCTTGTCACCTTGGCCGGGTCAAGAATTCCTGCCTGCACCATATCCACATACTCTTCCTTCAGCACGTCAAATCCAACGCCTGCATCGGACTCTCTCACCTTGTTGATGATAACGCTGCCTTCCAGTCCTGCATTTGCCGCAATATGGAACAAAGGTGCTTCCAGCGCCCTGAGGACAAGATTTGCACCTGTCTTCTCGTCGCCTTCCAGGCCTTCAGCCATCTTGCTGACTTCCTTGGCCGCGTGGATATATGCGGAACCGCCGCCGCAGATAATGCCTTCTTCCACTGCTGCCCTGGTAGCTGCCAACGCGTCTTCCATGCGAAGCTTCGCCTCTTTCATCTCGGTCTCTGTGGCAGCGCCCACGCGGATCACTGCAACACCGCCTGCCAGCTTGGCAAGTCTCTCCTGCAGTTTCTCCCTGTCAAAATCAGAGGTGGTTTCTTCGATCTGCTTTTTGATCTGGGCAATGCGTGCCTGGATCTCATCCTTCTCGCCTTCGCCATCCACGATGACAGTGTTCTCTTTCTGAATTTTCACGGATTTTGCATGGCCCAGCATATCCATGGTGGTATCCTTCAGTTCATATCCCAGGTCAGAGCTGATCACGGTACCGCCGGTGAGAATGGCGATATCCTGCAGCATATCTTTTCTCCTGTCGCCATAGCCGGGAGCTTTCACTGCAACTACATTGAAAGTACCGCGCAGCTTGTTCACGATCAGGGTGGTCAGGGCTTCGCCTTCCACATCCTCCGCAATGATCAGCAGCTTTGCGCCGGACTGTACGATCTGCTCCAGCAGGGGCAGGATCTCCTGAATGTTGGAGATTTTCTTGTCCGTGATCAGGATGCAGGGATTGTCAAGGGTTGCTTCCATTTTATCCATGTCCGTGGCCATATAAGCGGAAATATATCCTCTGTCAAACTGCATACCTTCCACCAGATCCAGTTCGGTCTGCATGGTCTTGGACTCTTCGATGGTGATAACGCCGTCTCCGCTCACCTTCTCCATGGCATCTGCCACAAGCTGTCCTACTTCCTCGTCACCGGCGGAAATAGCGGCAACCCTGGCGATATGCTCCTTGCCGTTTACTTTCTGGCTCATCTTGGAAATCGCGTCCACAGCGCAGTCGGTAGCCTTCTTCATACCTTTTCTTAAAATGATAGGGTTTGCACCTGCAGCCAGGTTCTTCATACCGCCGTTGACCATGGCCTGTGCCAGCACCGTAGCAGTGGTGGTACCGTCGCCTGCCACGTCATTGGTCTTGGTAGCCACTTCCTTTACAAGCTGTGCGCCCATGTTCTCGAAGGCGTCTGCCAGCTCGATTTCCTTTGCGATGGTCACACCGTCATTGGTGATCAGGGGAGCGCCGAATGACTTATCCAGAACTACGTTTCTTCCTTTGGGTCCCAGGGTCACTCTCACGGTGTCAGACAGCTGGTTGACACCGGACTCCAATGCTGCACGGGCTTCTGCCCCATATTTAATTTCCTTTGCCATGATAATTTGCCTCCATTTTCCATAATTCATTATTTTTATATCAGAACAATTTCGCCTCTGCCCTGACTGCCAGGGCTTCTTTGGCAGGACTTTCGATTTTAGTTGTTGATAATTGCAAGAATATCATTCTGCTTTACAATGATATACTCTTCCTCATCAAGCTTTACTTCCGTTCCCGCATATTTGGAGTAAATGACATTGTCTCCAACCTTCACTTCCATTTTGACTTCCTTGCCGTCCACCACACCGCCGGGGCCTACTGCCAGGACTTCCGCCTGCTGGGGCTTCTCCTTGCTCTGTCCGGGAAGGACAATTCCGGATTTCGTAGTCTCCTCTGCAACTAACTGCTTTAATACGACTCTGTCACCTAAAGGTACTAATTTCATTATAATTGCCTCCTATATACACTTATTGTCTGTTAGCACTCCTTTAATTCGAGTGCTAATTGCTAACACATATAATAGTTTCAATGAGAAGTCTTTGCAAACATGTTTAAGACAATCAGCGCCTTGTTATCTCTTTTTTACTATTGTTTTCTTTTGTTTTCTCTTGTTTTCTCACTTTGCTCCACTGCGTCTGATTTAATATTTATTTTAGATTTTCCCTTCATTTGCCATTCTCACTTATCTTTTCCATATAAAATGCCGATATAATAGATACAAACGCAAGGGACACTGTTGAAATATTTATCCAGGGAGGGATTGTCGCAGCAAACGGAGTGCAAAGCAATTTCAAAGTGTATCCGGTTCAAATGGTAGTCAGAATGCCAAAAGCGAAGCGTGAAAGGGAGGGATCCCGACAGCAGGAATCCCGGCAGCCCAAAAACGACGGTTTCCGCGTTCTGCTGGAGAAAAAGGCAGAGGCTGATTGTCCTTATGACTGCTACAGTGTGACCTATGACAAGAACAGCCAGCTTCAGACCTGCTATTATCATTCATCCAGGGAATATACCTTTTGAGACGGCGAAAAGGGACTGCACAGTTACTGTACAGTTCCCTTTTTGTGCGCAGGGGCGTATATGGAGAATTGTTGCTGACGCAATACGCGCTCCGCGCGGCGAGTAGTGGAGAGAGACGTTCCCCTACTCGATTTTTCCGTTTTATCCTCGTTGTCCGGACCGCCTATCTCTCCGACACATATTTGTGCAGTGTCCTGCGGACTGCGCCGGGACCCGCGTACAACTCTGCCGTCATTCCCTCAATGCGCTCTCCCAGTCCTGCCGCATACAAATCCACGCCGAATACGTCCTTACGGCCAAACAAATTCTTCAGGCAGGAGAAATCCTGTTCCCCTTCCTTTACTTCCAGAGGCGCCACAATGGAGCGCAGTTCCTCCAGCAGCGGATCCGGAGAAGGCTCAAATGCCCTTCCCTCATCATCAATTCCCTTCAGATAACGGGCATAACCTGCCAGAACCAGAGGCAGCAGCACCAGATTGTCCATATTCATGCCCTGCGCCTGATAAGCCTTGATGGTCTCGCCGAAACGAATGGGAATCTTCTGGCTGGTGTCAGTGGCAATCCGCTGGGGTGCGTCCGGCATAAACGGATTGGGCAGACGGCGGTTGAGCACGGCGTCAATAAAGTCTGCGGGCTTAAGCACGCCAGGATCCACCACCACCGGCATAGCCTCAATATGGCCCAGCTTAGTGATCAGTCCCCTGATGTCCTCATCTTCCATCTCTGCGGAAATCAGATCATAACCTAACAGGCAGCCGTATATGGACATGGCCGTGTGCAGGGGATTCAGGCAGGTACAGACCTTCATGCGCTCTACCTTGTCCACGGTCTCCCGGTCAACATACAGCACCCCTCCCAGCTCCAGAGGCGGGCGGCCATTGGTATAATTATCTTCTATCACAAGATACTCGGTCTCCTCCGCATTGACAAAAGGAGCCGTGTACGTGCGTTTGTCCGTGATAATGGTATAATTGTCCTCGAATCCATCATCCGCCAGCATCTGCTGCACTTTCGCGTCCGGACGGGGCGTGATCTTGTCGATCATGCTCCAGGGATAGGTCACTTTCTGCGGATCCTGCACATATGCCAGGAACTCTGCCGGAACCAGTCCTTCCTCCGCCCATTTTTCTGCGTAAGTGAGAACCGCTGCCTTCACCTTGTCGCCGTTGTGGGAACAGTTGTCCATGCTCTGTACGGTCAGCGGCAGCGCCCCCGCCAGAAAACGCTCATACAGCAGCAGGGTCACCTTCCCCATGATCAGGACCGGTGCAAGCCCTCTTTCCAGGTCGGCGGGAGCCACACCGTAGCCCTTCTCCGTTATGGTAAAGGAAATCATCTGCAGGCTGGGATTGCGGAAAATATCGGAAAGCCGCACCCAGTCTTCGGCGAACTGGGAATCTGCCTTCAGGCTTTCCGTCACGGAAGCAATTACCTTTTTCTGTATAGTGCCGTCAGACTGCAGGCACACCAGCAGGCCCAAATTATCATAGGGTCTGTATGCTTTATCGATGATCTCAAAGTCAAACCCTTCCGCCACAATCACGCCTCTGTCATATTTGCCGGAATCCAGGGCCTGCTGCAGAATTGCCGCGGGGAATGCGCGGAAAAGGTTTCCCGCCCCAAAGTGTACCCATGTGGGCTGTTCATGTGTCTTCGCGCGCACCGCTTCCAAGTCGAACTGCGGCATCTGATAGCCTTTCTCTGCCCACTGGGGGGAAATTCCCTCCTTCATGTCTAAAAGTTTCATATAACACAACATCCTTTCTTCCGGGAACCGCGCCACATGGCACAGTCCCCGCTTATTTATGAAAATAAAAGCCTGGCCGGAAGTGGGTTCTATTGTTTTACGGCTCACTGCCTGCGACAGTCAAAACTTACTTCCCGGCGTCCAGCCTATCCAGCATATCCCAGATCCCCAGCATATACATGATGCCCAGGGCGCGGTCATATAATCCATATCCCGGGCGCACATTGCCGGGGCCTTCATCCCACAAATGCCTTCCGTGGTCGGGACGGATATAGCCTTCAAAACCGCAGTCATGGTAGGCCTTTATAATATCCACAATCCCCGTATCGCCGTCGCAGTCCCTGTGGCTTGCCTCCGAGAAATCCCCGTTGGGGAAATGCTTTACATTGCGGATATGTGCAAACGCAATGCGGTCACAATGTTTTCTCACGATATCTGCAACATTATTTTCCGGATTTGCGTTCAGACTTCCGGAACACAGTGTCAGGCAGTTGTAAGGGTCATCCACCATGGCAAGAAAATGCTCCACGGAGGCGGCATCCACCAGCAGACGGGGCAGACCGAAAATATCCCATGGCGGGTCATCCATGTGAATCGCCATCCTGATATCACATTCATGGCACACCGGCATCAGCTGCTCCAGAAAATATTTCAAATTCTCCCACAGCTTCTCTTTTGTCACGGGTTTATATGCCTCGAATAATTCGTCCAGCTTGGCCATGCGCTCCGGCTCCCAGCCGGGGAACGTCAGGCCGTGCAGATTGTTCAGAATATATTCTGCCATCTCTTTGGGGTCATCATGAATCTTGTCTGCCTCATAATAAAGGGCCGTGGATCCATCCCCCACCGGGTGGAACAGGTCCGTGCGTGTCCAGTCAAAAACCGGCATGAAATTATAGCAGATCACCTTCACGCCAAACTTGGACAGATTCCTTATGGTCTGAATATAATTTGCAATATACCCGTCCCGGGTGGGCAGACCAATCTTGATATCGTCGTGTACATTCACGGACTCCACCACGTCCATATTAAAACCGTAAGGTTCCAGTGCCTTCTGAACTTCCGCGATCTCCTCCACTTCCCATACTTCCCCGGGAAGTTTATTGTGCAGTGCCCAGACAATGCTTGTCACGCCCGGAATCTGTTTGATGTCCGATAACTTAATCTTATCGTTGCCTTCGCCATACCAGCGAAAACCCATTTGCATTCCCATGCAAAACGCCTCCTTTCTTAATTCCAGTTCCGCAGAGGGGCATCTCCGGGGCTTTTCCCTCAGAGTATTTACGGACTCCTTTTCTCCTCCTCCGTAAATACTCTGCCCCGGCTCCTTCCCCTCTGCTGTTTCCAGTTCCCCAGAGGGGAATACCCCTGCTGTTTCCATTATAATCTTGTATCCCACACACCGCAATAGGAATCTACGGGATCCTGGCCCACAAAGGCTTCCGCACCTTTCATCAGCTTCTCCACCAGTGCGTCAAAGGTGGAATCCAGCACGTCATAGGTATTGATATAAGTGCGCGCCTGGGGAATGTCTGCCAGCACGAACGGCTGCTTGGTTCCTATGACAATCACCGGAAGTTCATGCACATACCACGGAATCTCCCCGCCGCCCTTTGTCATGCCAAAAGAGGGCCTTGCCACCGGCTGGAATCCGCCAGCGATATCCACCAGAGTAATGATCAGGTCCTGCTTTGCCGTAAAGTCCTTAATGGTGTCCTTTCCTGCAAAGTAAAGATTGAGATTGGGTTTCCCGCCCTCCTGGGCCTCTTTCAGCAGTTTCTGGATAGGACTTTCGTAGATAAAGACATCAAAGCCCCTGGCCTCCAGTTTTTCCTTCAGTTTCTCTGCCGGGGACACTTTATTTTTGTGCATCAGGGTGCCGATGCCCGGTGCCTCCAGGCCCTTTACATACACGATCATGATGCGTTTGTATTTTTCCGGCGTCATGGGAAGCACATCTTTATCCTTATATTTCACCAGCGTCACGGACTTATCGGATATCTCCCTCTGCATGGCCTTATGCTCCTCACACCCAATGATCTCTTGCATCCGGGATTTGGGAGGCACCAGTTCCGTTTTTGCCTTTTTGTGCAGCCCCATATGGGCTTTCAGGGCAAGAATCCGGTGCAGCGCATCGCTGAGTCTCTCTTCCGTAATTCTTCCATCCAGATATCCCTGCTTCATGGCCTCAAAATCTTCATCCATATCGTTGAAGAACAGGAACATGTCAATACCGGCTGCAATCGCCGCAGGCATCAGGTCACGGCGTCTCATGCGGCAGGTAAGGCCTACCATATGGGAGGCATCCGTCAGCACCATACCGTTGAAACCAAGCCTGGTGCGCAGAAGCCCGTTAATCAGTTCGGGAGACAGTGTGGCGGGCATGATGTCCTCATCCGCAATCTGGGGATTAAAATGTCTCGTGTAGGCAGGCTGCATGATATGTCCCGCCATAATGGCCTCCAGGCCATTGTCAATGAGATTTTGGTAAACCTTGCCGAATGTGGCGTCCCACTCTTCACAGCTGAAATCATTCACACTGTTGGCCACATGCTGGTCACGGAAATCCAGACCGTCGCCGGGGAAATGCTTTGCGGCACAAGAGAATCCCGGATTGGCATGCGCGCCATCCATATATGCCTTTGTCATCTCCGTAACCCTGTCCACATCATTCCCGTATGTGCGGATTCCGATGACCGGATTTTCCCAGTTATACAGAATATCACTCACCGGGGCGAAGGAAAGGTTACATCCTATGGCGGCAGCCTCCTTGTTGGACATATATCCCAGATTGTAGGCATACTGCACATTGCGGGTGGCGCCTATCTTTGTCTGGCTTCCGATGGTGGTTCCATCCACACAGGACCCGTCCCCGCCGTTCTCCGTGTTGCAGGCGATAATCAGGGGAATCTTACTGTTCTCCTGGAGGATACGGTTCTGCTCATGCACCTCGTCTGCCGTGCCCGGATTGTACCGGATACCGCCGATATGATATTTATTTACCGTCATCTTCAGGTATTCCTCGTCCCTGCTGGAACCCATGTTAAAAAAGAGCTGCCCGATCTTCTCATCCAGCGTCATGCCCGCAATGGTATCTTCCACCCATTTGCAGTCCTCATCTGACAGATAAAAGGGATTCGCTTTCATATCAACCATAATACTCTACCTCTCTCTCTTTTTTATGATAGGCAGGGCCTGCCGGCCAAAACCTTCTGCCCATGGCAGGCCCTGTTCCATTTTCTCCTGGTGTATCCTGATTTTGCTTATTTCTTGTCAATCTTAATCAGCTGGGCATTCAGACTTTCCAAAAATCCTTCCGGCATCGTGCCCCCGGCCATATTGCACATTCTCTCCGGTGTGGAGGACTTCAGCATATCCCACATTCCCAGGCCGGGAGAAATGAGCATGTTGGTGGCCAGCTTTACGGCTTTTACCACCACATCCATGGCCTCCTGGCATTTTGAAATTTCCTCCATGGTGTCTTTGACACTATATTTCCCCTCCGGGAATTCCATGGGAGCCTTCAGGTCCAGATCTCCTGCCAGCTTAAACCAGTTGGCCACGCCTTCCGCCCTCTCATTGACTTCCGGCAGCACATAGATGGCCGGCTCTTTTTCCACCTTTTCCAAAGTGATGCTGTCTTTCACATCCCCTGCCACCGCAGTCACAATATTGAAGCCATCCTCCAGGGCCGTCTCGAACGCAAAGACTCTGCCGCCGCTCTGGGTGCCCACCAGTTTTCCGTTCAGATACAGTTCCACCTGAGGCTGGTTGGAATATACCTTGATCTGTGTGGTCTCTCCCGCCCGCTGTGCATAACGCCTGCCGCAGACATGAACCATGGGCTCCTTGCTCCAGTAAGCCTGATACACATAATAGCTGTCCTTCCGGGTGGCCCGGTCAATGGTCATCAGTCCCTTATTGTTCCTGCCTGACACTCCGCCCTCATTTCTGGCTGCGCACCCAAAGTCAAACATATTCCACACATGGCTGGACCAGATCCAGGGACGCTCATCCAGCACCTTTGCCATATGCTCATGGTAAAGTGCCTGATATTCTTCGCTGTAATCCTTGCAGGCCGGATTCGGGCCGTGATATGTCACGATACCCTCGCAGCCATATTCGGAAAGTCCCAGGCAGATCTGCGGGTATGTCTCATGGAAATGGTCAAGCCAGGGACCATTGTCCTCCATCTTGCCGCCATACCAGCCGAAATAGTGATTGTAGCTTTCCACATCCGTGATCCCGTGTACGGGGCTGTCCAGGGGCGTCATGGACACATGGGCTATGGTAGTGAGCCTTGTGGGATCAAGTTCCTTGCAAAGTGCATTCAGTTCCTTATGGTTCTCCACAAGCTGCTCCGAAATACCGCCGATAAGAATCTCATTGGACACACCCCAGAAACAGATGGAGGGATGGTTGTAATTCTGAATGATCAGCTCCTTCATCTGGCTGATACAGTTCTGATGCGCCGCGGGATCCTGGTTCATGACGCTGATAAAGGGAATTTCTGCCCAGACAATAAAACCCAGGTCATCACATGCGTCATAAAAATCCTGGGAATGCTGGTAATGGGCCAGACGGATGGTATTTGCACCCAGCTCCTTGATGATGCAGGCATCCCTGTAATGATCCAGGCGTGTGAGGGCATTTCCTTTGTAAAGCTGGTCCTGATGACGGCTCACTCCCCTTAAAGGCGTCCATTCCCCATTGATGCAGAAGCCCTTTTCCGGGTCGCAGGAAAAGCTTCTCACACCTGCGCGCACGATCACCTCATCATAAACCTCATTGCGCCGCTGCAGAAGGGCTGTCACCGTATAAAGGCAAGGATTGTCGATATCCCATTTATTGGCATCCGGCACATAAACCGTAACCTTTGTCTGGTCCGCGGGACGTACGGCAGAAGCCACTTCATTCCCCTTGTCGTCATAAATGAAATATTGTACCGTAAAATTCTCATCCGTGTTTTTCACCCAGGAAACCAGTTCAAAAACCGCTCCCCCATCCTCGCAGGGCTTTGGTGTCACCTGCAGTCCCGGTCCCCCGTAATATCCCAGGTCAAAATGGGCGTCAGGCACACTGATCAGATTGACCCCTCTGTAGAGTCCGCCGTAGAATGTAAAATCTGCCGCCTGGGGATACACACTGCTCTTATTCTCATTGTTGCATGCCACCACCAGAAGGTTATCCCCATCCTCTTTGCACTGATCGGTAATGTCTGCACGGAAAATCGAATATCCGCCTTCGTGATAAGTAACCTCGGTGCCGTTCACATAGACTGTGGCCTGCTGCCCGGCCGCCAGAATTTCCACATATACCCTGCCGCCCGGAAGAGGCTGCTTCGGTGTCTGAAAGCTTTTGGCATACCAGCACTTTCCCCGGTAATAATTTCCCTTGCCATCATGTCCGTCCACCGCGTTCCAGGTATGGGGCAGTGAAACCACCGGCCACTCCAGCGGCAGTTCCTCCGGCAGTCCTGCATCCTCCCGCACAAATCTCCAGTCCTCGTTCAAACCAATTACATTCCGCATATTCTTCCTCCTTGCTCTTTTTTTCCAATATGGAAGTATCCCAGTATTTCGTATGGCCATTCGGCCTTTTTCTTTTTTAAATCAAAGTCCCGCTGCAGGCAACGGGGCATCAAACTTGCAGCGCTGCGCAGCAGAAAGCGTCCAAGGGACACTTTGGTATTTGACCCCCGGGGCAGTCGCCAAATGTCTGCAGGCAGCCACTTGGCTCGTTGCCCGCGGGAATAAA
>CAJTLR010000050.1 GCA_910577185.1 uncultured Acetatifactor sp. | reverse complement strand
CATGTCGCTGAAGCGCCCCGCCGCAGGCAGAGAATCCTGCGGAGCAGGATTCTTTTTTATCTTTGTGAATGAAACCAGGGAAAAGAGTTGATAATATGACACTTTATGAAGCACGGAAAGGATGCAGCTACTGCATTGAGGGACTATATGTGGAGCCGGCCATCACCAGGCGCCTGCAGGCGCTGGGACTAAATGACGGCACTGTTGTCAATGTACTGAACAGAAAGAACAGGGGGGCGCTGATCATCCGGGTACGGGGGACGCGCCTGGCGCTGGGAAAGCACATTTCCTCCAGTATTGAAGTCAGCCCGAAAAACAGGGAGGACGAAGAGGGGGAGGTGGGCGCAAAATGAACCACAGCCATGACAAAACCGGGAAGAAACATATCAATGTGGCCTGCATCGGTAATCCCAACTGCGGCAAGACTACCTTATTTAATGCCCTGACAGGTTCAAAGCTGAAAGTGGCCAACTGGCCCGGGGTCACCGTGGAACGGATGGAAGGTGAGACAAGCTATGAGGAAACGGAGATTACGCTTGTGGACACCCCCGGGATTTACTCCCTGACCTGCTATACCATCGAAGAGAAGGTTACCAGAAAATGTGCCATGGATGATGACATTGACGCCATTATCAATGTGGTGGATGCCTCGTCCCTGGAACGGAATCTCTATCTCACCCTGCAGCTTCTGGAATTGGGAAAACCAATGGTTCTGGCGCTGAACATGATGGATGTGGTAAAAGAGCGCGGCATGGAGATCGACATGCACCGTCTGCCGGAGATGCTGGGAAATATTCCTGTGGTACCTGTGTCTGCCGCCAGACGCACGGGACTGGATATCCTGCTTCACGCGGTGATTCACCACTGTGAGGAGGGTATGGAGGACTACATACTGGATTATCCCCCGGAGATTGAGACTAAAATCACCACTTTGGAAGCCGTGATGCAGGAGAATTACCCAAAACATTCCTCTGCCAGATGGCATGCCATAAAGCTTCTGGAGGATGACGAGGAGGTAAAGCAGGAGCATCCCGTTTCCGTAGTCCATGTGGTGGACAGAAGCTACGAAAAAGAAATGATACAGTGTAAATATTCCTACATCGAAAAAATCATGAAGGAGATCCTTTTTTATAAAAATAAAAAGGCTGCTTCCACAGACAAAATAGACAGGCTGCTGACGCATCCCCTATGGGGAGTTCCTGTCTTTTTGCTGATCATGTGTTTTGTGTTTTTTCTCACCTTCACGGTGGGCGATGCCCTGAAAGGTGTGTTTGAAACAGGTCTGGATCTGTTGTCCGGCGGGGCTGCTGCTGCCCTGAAGGGCATGGGGGTGGCGGGATGGCTGGAATCCCTGATGGTGGAGGGTATCATTGCGGGAGTGGGCGGAATCCTCACCTTTATTCCGAATATTTTCATTCTTTTTCTGGCACTTGCCATGCTGGAGGACAGCGGCTACATGGCCCGGGTTGCCTATGTGATGGATTCCGTCATGGGCAGGGTGGGGCTGTCGGGAAAGGCATTTCTGCCCATGATCCTGGGTTTTGGCTGTACCGTGCCTGCCATTATGGCCACACGGGCCCTGGAGACAGAACATGACCGCCGCAAGACCATGCTGGTGACACCGTTTATGTCCTGTTCTGCCAGGCTGCCGGTGTATGTGCTGTTTTCCGATATGTTTTTTCCGGGTTACGAAGCATTTGCGGCGTTTTCCATGTATATTGTGGGCATGGTCATCGCCATACTGGCGGCGCTTGTAATGAACCGGCTGGAGAAGGGGGAGGCAAACGGTTCTCTCCTGATTGAGCTGCCCGAATATAAGCGTCCCAATGCCAGAACCATCCGCATTTATGTGTGGAATAAGCTGAAGGATTATCTCACAAAGGCAGGAACCACCATTTTTATTGCCTCCATTGTGATATGGTTTGTGCTGAACTTCGGCATGGGCGGCATGGTGGAGGAGCCGTCGGACAGTTTCGGCGCAGGACTGGGACGTCTGCTGGTGCCGGTGCTTGCCCCCGCGGGCCTGGGTATGTGGCAGATTGCGGTGGCCCTGCTTTCCGGAATCTCCGCAAAGGAAGTGGTGGTATCCAGCTTTGCGGTGCTGTTCGGTGTGGCAAATGCCAATTCTGACGCCGGAATGACGGCGATTGTGGATAATATTCACAGGATTAACCCCGGTTTCGGCCCGCTGAACGCGTATTGTCTGATGCTGTTCTGTCTGCTGTACGTGCCCTGTGTGGCAACGGTTGCCACGGTCCGAAAGGAGAGCGGATCCTGGAAATTTACCCTGAAGATGATTGCATTCCAGCTGTTCCTGGCCTGGGCAGTGTCCACAGTGGTATTTCAGGCGGGAAGTCTGTTTTTGGCTTAGCGTGTGTCTGAAAAATGTTTTCTGTCAGCCCCGGTTTGTGAAACCTGCTGAAATTATGCGGGCCGGCGCAGGAATTCATTTGGAATATGTTTGCAGAGGAGCGGAAGGATGCTGAATATTGCGGTGGTGGATGACGAGCAGGTCCACAGGGATATCCTGACAAAGTATATTTCGGAGTGGAAGGAAACGAATTTTCCGGACATGAATATAGAGCATTATGACAGCGCGGAAGCCTTTTACTTTGCCTGGTGCGGGGACCAGAGTTGTGACATAGTGTTTCTGGACATTGTGATGGGAAAAACCAATGGCGTCAGCCTGGCCCGGAAGCTGCGGGAAAAGGGAAAGGATATGGCCATTGTATTTACCACGGGCATTCCGGATTATATGCAGGAAGGCTATGAGGTGGAGGCCATGCATTACCTGCTGAAACCGCTGAAAAGGGAAAAAGTCTGGGAATGTCTGGAAAAATGTTTTCAGCGGAAAGAGACGGAGAGGAAGCGCTTTCTCCTGCCCGGGGAAGAGGGACTGGTAAAGGTGGATGTGGAGAGGATTCTCTATGCGGAAGCAGAAGGACATTATTGCGTACTGAAATGCATGGAAAACCGCTTGCATCTGAAGCTGGGAATCCGGGAACTGGAACAGAAGCTGGGGGAATGGGGGGATTTTATGTTCTGCCATCGCTCCTATCTGGTGAATGTGCGCAGGATCGCAAGGGTGGGAAGGCAGGACATTGTCATGGATGACGGGACGGTGGTGCCGGTGAGCCGCAGGCTCTACAATGCGGTCAATGAGAGATTTATCAAAACTTTTATTGCTTTGTAATGATTTGGGGGTTTTAGAGCAAGCGGAGCTGATATGATTTTTTATTTTGCCATTATCGTATTTCTCATAGTGTCTGCGGCGGGAGTCCTGGGAGTCCGCTTATATGTCCGTTACGCGGTGGAACGGCAGACGGCCAGGTTTCAGGATGACCTGACCCGGAAGCATTGTGAGGAAGTGGACAATATGTATCGCCAGACCCGGGGCTGGCGGCATGATTTCAAAAATCATGTACAGACCATGCAGGCACATCTGGAGATGGGACAGACAGCGCTGCTGGAGAATTATCTCTGGGAACTGACGGAAGATTATAACCAGATCGACATCGCCCTGAAAACCGGAAACAATATGGTGGATGCCATTCTCAACAGCAAGCTTTCCATAGTAAAGACAAAAGACATCAAAGTGGATGCGGATGCCTTTTTGCCTGCCCATCTTCCGGTGTCGGATGTGGATTTAAGCGTCATGATCGGCAATCTGCTGGACAATGCCATGGAGGCTTGTCTGAAAGTGCCGCCGGAGGAGCGTTTCATCCGTTTTTATATGACCAGGGCCAAGGAGAATCTCTATATTTATGTGATGAATTCTGCCGATGGCACTTACCGTAAGGGGCTTGGAAGTTACCTTACCACCAAGGCAGTGGACGGCCACGGATACGGGCTTTCCCGAATCGACAAAGTAGTCAGGAAATATAAGGGATATCTCAGCCGGGAGGACGAAGGAAATGTGTTTGCCACAGAGATTCTGATTCCCCTGTAAGGCCGGGGTGAATCCGGCAGTGTCTGCAGTTGCCTTCCGCGGGGCGCATTTGCGCGGGGGTCGGAAAAACAGAAAAACCCGGAAAAACACAGAAAGTAAAATAACCATTGGTGCAAAAAGAGAACCGTTCGTGCAGAATCGGTTCTTTTTTTGGAATTACAGATAAAATAGAACATGGAAACGGAAAAAAAGCGGGCAGGGAGGAATAATGCCGTCGGAAAGACGGCATGTAGGGCAGAAACCCGGCCGGAAAGGAAGGAACATGAAGCAAGAAGAAAACAAAACCTATTCTATTTTTTCCAATGTGCTGTATTTCCACAGGTATCTCTACCGGGAAAAGCCCAGGATGGCGCTGCACCATGTGATGATTGTGCTGGGCAGAATCCTGGGGCCTTTTCTGGCCATTCTGATGCCGGGAATTGTGGTAAGCGTAGTGCAGAAGGGGGAACTTTTGCAAGGACTGGGCGTCATTGCACTGGCAGGCCTTTTATACATGGTATGCGATGGGATGGCCCAGGGATTTGAGCGGGGAAATTATTTCAATGAAAATGTATTCCGCACCAGTTTACTGGGCGACGCCGTGATGAAGGAAATGAAGTTACACTATAAGGAAGTGGAATACGGGGAACGGAAAAACATTATCAAGCGGGCCTATCAGTGCATGGATGGCGGGGACTGGGCGGTCAGTTACAGAATGCTGGATTTTCCCCGGGACATGGTTGTCAATGTGGCCTGCTTTCTTCTGTATTCCACGGTGCTGAGCACCCTGAAGCCCTGGATGGTGGTTTTTCTGCTCCTGCTGTCCCTGCTGAATTACGGGGTACTGCAATTGAAAAACCGCTGGATGCTTGCCCTCAGGGACCAGTTTGCCCAGTCGGAAAGAGAGATCAAATATCTGACCTATACGCTGCGGGATACAGACCTGGCCAAGGATATGCGTATTTTTTCCATGAATGACTGGATGATGGCATTTCGGAATAAGGTGTTCGGGGAGAGGATGAAGCTGGAGAAAAAGAATAACCGGAAGATGATTCTGGCGGATTTCCTGCAGATTTTACTGACGGTTCTGCGAAACGGCCTGGCTTATGGCTATCTGATCCATTCCTGCCTGACAGGGGAGATTGCCCTGGGAAGTTTTCTGGTGTATTTTGGAGCCATCACGGGATTTTCCGGTTTTGTCACCGGCATGGTGGATACGTACACTAATCTGAAGCTGGCAAATGAGGAGGCTTCCTGCTTCCGCGCCCATATGGACATGCCGGAGACAGATGACGCAGGGGAGGTGCCGGAAGCTTTGTACCGGCAGCCTGCAAAGATCGAGTTCCGGGACGTGACTTTTTCCTATGGGAAAGAAAAGATCTATGACCATTTTAACCTGGTGATTCATCCCGGGGAAAAGATTGCGCTTCTGGGGGTAAACGGCGTGGGAAAAACCACTTTGATAAAATTACTCTGCGGGCTGTACGAGCCGGACGGGGGAACCATCCTGATCAATGGCGTGGACATCTCCAGGGTGCAGAAAAGGGGGTTGTATGACTTGTTTTCCGTGGTGTTCCAGGAAGCCTCCATCTTTCCCTATCCCGTGGGCAGCAATATTTCCATGAAAAAACTGGAAGACACGGATGAGGAAAAGGCATGGGAGGCACTGAGGCAGGCAGGGCTGGAAGAAGAATTCCGGGAGAAGGGAATTGGCATGAACAGCTTTATGACAAGCCAGGCATTTGAGGGAGTGGAACTTTCCGGCGGACAGAGACAGCGGTTCCTGCTGGCCAGGGCACTCTACAAAGGCGGAAATATCCTGATTCTGGACGAACCTACATCGGCGCTGGATCCTGTGGCAGAGAGCCAGATCTATGAGGAATATGTGAAACTCAGCAGGGGAAGGACATCCATTTTTATTTCACACCGTCTTGCCAGCACGAAGTTTTCCGACAGAATTCTGTTTCTGGAAGACGGGAGGGTGACGGAAGAAGGTACCCATGAGGAACTGATGAAAAAGGGCGGCAGTTACGCCCATATGTTTGAAATACAGTCTCATTATTACCAGACAGACCAAAGACTGGATACTTGATTAGAAAGGACGGCAGAAAGTATGCAAAATGACCTTACAAGCAAAATTCCTTTCCGGGAAAATATCAGACATCTCAAAAACCTTCTGGCCGCGGTCCATGGGCTGGACAGAAGCTACTTTTTCCTGAATATCCTGCGGCTTTTGACAGATACGGCAAACGGCGCACTGAGGCTGGTTTTGTCCGCGGATATTCTGGAACTGCTCTATGAGGGCAGGCCGATGGAAGAAATCATGAAATCAGTGGTTTTGCTGCTGGTTTTCCCCTCCCTTCTTACCCTGGCCAGCAGTGTGCTTTGGAATGAGTTTATCAGTCCCAGGAAAGAAAATATCATAAGGATTTATAACGGCAATTTTGCCGCCAAATTTCAGAGTATGGACTATTCCCTTCTGGAAAGTCCTTATGTGAAGGAACTGATGGAACGCATTGACAGGGCCAACATCTGGGGGGCGGGAATCAGTGATGTGTTCTGGAAATCGGATGGCATAATCTATCAGATCCTGAACATAATCTGTTCCGCCGTTGTGGCCCTGCCGATTTTAAATACTATGGTGCATTCCCGAAATCCGTGGTTCTGGATGGGGCTGGTCATGCTGGTGCTGCTCCTTGTGGGCCTGACCCGGCTGTACAGTAAAACCAATGCCGCCCTGCAGGAGACGATTCTCAGTGATTTCACGAAGAAATTTCCCATAGAACTGCGCAAAAAATATGTTTCTTTTACCTGGTACTGGGTAGGGCGCTGTATGGGCGGGGACTATCATTTTATCAAGGACATCCATCTCTATGACGGGTATGAAATGATGAAGAAATATACGTCGGATAATATCCGGGAGAGCGAAAATGCCATGCACTGGGCCCGTACCAGTGAAAAAATGAGCAGAAAATGCGGCATGATACAGGGCTTTACCCAGCGGCTCATGACCCTGGCGGGTTATCTGATTTCCGGGGCATTCTGTATCCTGGGTGCGTTTTCCGTGGGGAATGTGGTGAAGTTTGCCGGCGCCCTCACCAATATTATTATGGGATTTCAGAGGATGGAGGAGCAGTATAAGGATCTGTGCCTGACTGCCCGCCGGGAAGCCTATACCCTGAAAATGTTCCGGATCAATGACGAAATGTACAAGGGACAGCTTCCGGTGGAAAAACGGCTGGACAACAAGTATGAAGTGGAATTCCGGAATGTTTCATTCCGGTATCCCGGGACTGACAGTTATGCCCTGAAACATTTTTCGCTGAAGCTGACAGTGGGGGAACGCATGGCCATTGTGGGTATGAACGGCTCCGGCAAGACAACTATGATTAAACTTCTCTGCAGGCTTTATGACCCTCAGGAGGGAGAGATCCTGCTGAACGGCGTGGACATCCGCAAATTCAGGCAGGATGAATACATCAGACTCTTTTCCGTGGTATTCCAGGACTTCAGGCTGCTGTCCATGCCCCTGGGCCAGAATGTGGCGGCTTCCATGGAGACAGACGGCGGCAGGGCCATGGAAGTTCTGGCCCAGGCGGGACTGTCGGAACGGATGGAACAGATGCCGGAAGGGCTGGACACCTGGCTTTATCAGGAAATTCAGGATGAAGGGGTGGAAATATCAGGCGGAGAAGCACAGAAAATCGCCATAGCCAGGGCTTTGTATAAAGACGCACCTTTCGTACTGCTGGACGAGCCCACCGCGAGTCTGGATCCGCTGTCGGAATATGAAATCTATTCCCGTTTTGATACCATGGTGCAGAATAAGACTGCCATATATATTTCCCACCGGCTCTCCTCCTGCCGTTTCTGCAACGACATTGCCGTATTTCATGAAGGCCGGCTGGTCCAGAGGGGCAGCCATGAAGAACTACTGAAGGATGAAAAGGGAAAATACTATGAATTATGGCATGCACAGGCGCAGTATTATGTGACGGAAAACGGGGAAGGATGAAAAATCTTTGATAAGTATGATACAAAACCTTGTTACCGTATATGTGAATGAGAATACATGCTTGTGAAGATCGGGAATCGGGTGTATAATTTTTATTGTACAGGCGGCGGGGACCGGCGCATCAAAGGTAAGCATGCCGGCCCCGGGAAGGACGGCTGCTTCGGAAAGGAAAATCGGAAATGAAAGTAGAATCAAGCAAGTACTTAAGTCAGGTGAAGCCGGTATTGCTTCATCTGAGAGACCGGCTGCTGGAGGAATACCCCTATGCGTCCATTCTGGCATCGGATTCAGTGTCTAAGCAGTATACGGTGGACAAAAATGTCACCTCCGCAAATACCGTTGGCAGGCTGTCAGGCCGTGGTTTTGTGGTAAAAGTCTATGATGGCTGCGGCTATGGGGAATATTCTTTCAATGAAATAACGGAAGAAAAAATCGGGGATATTCTGGAAAAAATCAAAAAGGAGATCATCCCCCTGTCCGGACAGTTGCCGGAAGGCGTGCGCAGCAGTGTCTATGCCATGCTGGAAGACCAACCCGCAGTGTTTGCGGACAGCACGGAATATGAAATTGATCCCCGGGAATACGGGGACGAGGCCATTATCCGGGAACTGGCCCGGGCCAGTGAGGAGGGCAGGGCATACAGTGAGAAAATACTGGATTGTGAGGCATTTGTCCAGTACCAGAAATACAGCAAGCTTTTCCTGTCCAGAAATAAAGACCTGGAACAGAATGTACTGTGGATGTCGGGAGGATTTTTTGTTTTGGCAGCCAGGGGGGAGGAAATCAAGCAGAGCTACAGGGGATTTTCCAATCTGGGCGGCGCGGAACTTCTGACGAAAATGCGTGAAGGCGTGTGCGATGTGGCGAAAGTAGGGCTGGAACTGCTGGAGAGTGAACCCATGGTGCCGGGAGAATACGAATGCATCTGCAACCCGGAGGTAACGGGAATGATCGTGCATGAGGCGTTCGGACATGGCGTGGAGATGGACATGTTTGTGAAGAAGAGGGCCCAGGCGGAACAGTTTGTGGGGAAGCAGGTGGCGTCGGAACTTGTCACCATGCATGACGGTGCGGCTGCCGCCAGGGAAGTGGCCACCTACTTTTTTGATGACGAAGGTGTTCTGGCAAAAGATACCGTGGTCATTGAAAAAGGGATTCTGAAGGCCGGAATTTCGGACGCGCAGTCGGCCATGCATCTTGGAACGGCGCCCACCGGAAACGGCAGACGGGAAAGCTATCAGAGGAAGGCTTACACCAGAATGACCAATACTTTTTTCCAGGGCGGAAACGACAAAGTGGAGGACATGATTGCCTCCGTAAAGAACGGATTTTTGCTGGAGGAGCCTTCCAGCGGTATGGAAGATCCCAAAAACTGGGGCATCCAGTGTATGGTCAACATTGCCCGGGAGATAAAAGATGGGAAACTGACCGGAAAGATTTTTTCGCCGGTGGTGCTCACCGGATATGTGCCGGATTTGCTGAAATCCATCAGTATGGTATCGGAGACGGTCAGGCTCGGTGGAGGCGGAATGTGCGGCAAGGGATATAAGGAGTGGGTGAAAGTGTCCGACGGCGGTTCTTTTATCAAGGCAAGGATAAGACTTGGGTGAGAGAGGACGCAAGACGGCTGCGGTGGAATTTAGATAGTATATCAGCGCTTTTGCGCCAATGAAACGAGGGAATGTATGATAGAAAAAATATTGGCTGCCCTGAAAGAGAGCGGTGTGGAGCAGTATCAGATCACGGAGAGCAGGGAAGAATCCGCGGAGTTATTTTTTATCCGCAGATCACTGGACATGCGCCGGATAAAAGAAATCCGGCAGGCAGAGGTGGTGGTGTATAAGGAATTTTGGGAAGGCGAAAACCATTTGATGGGATCTGCTTCCGTGCAGGTTCAGGAGAGCTTTTCACAGGAGGAGATGGCGGGGCTGTTCCGGGATGCCCTTTATGCTGCCGGCTTTGTGAAGAATAAATTTTACGAATTATATCCCGGGCAGACACAGGAAGCCCGGGCAGTTTCGGATGGATTCGGAGGCAGATCCCTCACGGAAATTGCGGGGGAGTTTTCCGGGGCCATGTTTGCGGAAGACAGGGAGGAGGAAGTTTTTCTGAATTCCGCCGAAATCTTTGCCACAAAAGTGACACGCCGTATTCTCAATTCCAGAGGGGTGGATGTGGGTTATGAGAAGAACCGTGTGGAGGGAGAATTTGTGGTACAGTGCACGGCAGGACAGGATGTGGAGACGTATCAGGATTTCGCCTATGACGGCATGAATACGGATGCCCTCCGGCAGAAGGTGAGACGTGCCATGGAAATGACCCGTGCCCGGGCGGAAGCGCAGTCCGCGCCTCCTGCGGGGGAATACAGGGTGATATTGTCCGGCCCCTATGTGAAAACTATTCTGGGTTATTATGTGGAGCGTTCCGGATCTTATATGATTTATCCGGAGTATTCCTCCTTCCGGCAGGGCTGTGATGTGCAGGGGGGCGATGTGGAAAAAGAGCGTATCAACCTGACACTGAAGGCCACCGTGCCCTACAGTGCGGAGGGCATACCCATGAAGGACAGGCGCCTGGTACAGGATGGGAAATTGCAGTTCATCCACGGCGGCAACCGTTTTGCCTATTATCTGCAGGTGGAACCCACGGGAAATTACGCGGGTTTTCAGGCGCCTCAGGGAAGTGTATCCCTGGAGGAGATGCGGCGTACGCCCTGCCTGGAAGTGGTAAATTTCTCTGATTTCCAGATGGATGAACTGGGCGGACATTTCGGCGGGGAAATCAGGCTGGGATTCCTTTATGACGGGGAGAAACGGATTCCGGTGACAGGCGGTTCCATCAACGGAAATATTCTGGATGTGCAGAAGAAACTGGTATTTTCCCGGGAAATGCAGGTGGAGAAAGAGTTTGAAGGTCCCATGGCAGTGTGCCTGGAAGGTGTCAATGTGGCCGGAATCTAATATTTTGCTTGCCTGACAGCACAATCTGATATATAATAGTGCATGTTACAGAAGAACGCTGCGTTTTACAAAGGGGGGTATGACGAATGGCTTCGTCTTCCAAAACGGATACAGAGGTAATCATCGGCGGTAAAGTCTTTACTCTGAGCGGTTACGAGAGTGAAGAGTACTTACAGAAGGTTGCATCCTACATCAACAATAAAGTAAATGAATACAATAAAATTGAGAGTTTCCGCAGACAGCCTCCGGACACGCAGGGGGTACTGCTGCAGCTCAATATTGCCGATGACTATTTTAAGGCCAAAAATCAGATTTCCGGACTGGAAGAGGAACTGCAGGCCAAGGATAAGGATCTTTATGATTTGAAACATGAGCTGATATCGGCGCAGATCAGGCTGGAAAGCGCCGAGGACCAGGTAAAAAACCTCCAGAAAGCGCAGAATGAGGATGCAAAAGAGATTGTACGCCTGGAAACAGAGCTGAAGAAAAAGTAAAAAAATATATAGGACGAACCTTCCTATATGATAAGAAAAGGGCTGTCCGGTACCGGACAGCCTTTTGTGAAATTATATGCGATGTGAAATAGGGAATGTTTCAGGCCGGGAAAGCCGGGGCAGGAACGGGAGAATGTATGGAAAAGGATTACAAGGTTGAATTGCTGGCGCCGGCGGGAAGCCCGGAAGGTTTTTACGGGGCCGTTCACGCGGGGGCAGACGCCGTGTATCTGGCGGGAGACCGCTTTGGGGCAAGGGCATATGCGGAAAATTTTACTGACCGGGAACTGACGGAATGTATCCGTTACGGCCATATGCTGGGACGGAAAATTTACCTGACGGTAAATACCCTTTTAAAAGAAGAAGAGATGGACGGGTTGTACGCATATCTCGTTCCTTTTTATGAAGCAGGCCTGGACGCGGTGATTGTACAGGATCTGGGGGTGCTGCGGTTTGTGCGCACGTATTTTCCCGGTCTGGATATTCATGTCAGCACCCAGATGGCAGTGACCGGAAGCGGCGGAGCCCTGCTGCTGAAGAAAATGGGCGTAAAGCGCATCATTCCGGCCAGGGAACTGAGCCTTGCGGAACTGTGCTCCATGAAGCGGCAGACCGGGCTGGAGATAGAGACATTTATACATGGCGCCATGTGTTACTGCTATTCGGGCCAATGCCTTTTCAGCAGTATTCTGGGCGGCAGAAGCGGCAATCGCGGAAGATGTGCCCAGCCCTGCCGGCTGCCTTATTCCATCGGCACAGGCAGAGGAAAGGAATGCTATCCCTTAAGCCTGAAAGATATGTGTACCATAGATCAGATTCCCGCGCTTATCCAGGCAGGAATCGATTCTTTTAAAATTGAGGGAAGGATGAAAAAACCGGAGTATGCAGCCGGCGTGACGGATGTATACAGACGCTATATCGATTATTATTATGAATTGCGGGAAAAAATGGGGGTGCAGGAGGCTGACAGAGCATACAGGGTAAAAAAAGAGGACAGAAACTGCCTGGGCTCCCTTTACATAAGAAGCGGCGTTGAAAGCGGCTATTATTTCCGGCGCAACGGTGGGGAAATGGTTACGATGGACAGCCCTGCCTACAGCAAAACCGACGAAGCTTTACTGGCAACGATCCGGGAAAAGCATTTGGATGCCCCCCTGAAGATTCCCGTGGAGGCGGCGGCATATTTTCATGTGGGTATGCCCGCCAGGGTTGTGCTGCAGTGGGGGGAATGCCGGTGTGAAGTGACCGGACAGGAGGTGGAACCTGCGTCCAGACAGCCCATATCTGCAGACAATGTGAGGAAACAGCTGGGCAAACTGGGGGAAAGCTGCTTTTATGCGGAGCGGATTACGGTGGAACTGGACGGGAACAGCTTCTATCCCCTGAAACAGATCAATGAGCTGCGAAGGGAGGCTGTGGCCGCCCTGGAACAGGAGATTCTTTCCTTCCGGGGATACGGGGTGCCGGGAAAAGCCTTAAGCGCCAGGGAGGGGACCGGGGAGCCCTGCCGGGAAGAAGGCGGAAGAGAGCAGAATCTGAACGGGGAGGGCCCGGGGCCGAAAGAGACCTGTCCGCAAAAAGGATTTGTGTTGTCGGTCAGTTCTGTCCGGCAGCTGCAGACGGTGGCGGAATGGATTTCCTGCCAGGATGCAGGGGAAGCGATGCGGTTTTATGTGGATGGAGACCTGCTGGTGAAATCCTGGGCGGAAGCAAAGCCTTACTGCCGTCAACTGTCTTCCAGGGGCAGGATTTACGCGGCCCTGCCGGTGATTCTCCGGGAAAGCGACAGGGAATACCTGGAAAAGCTTTATGCGCTGGCAGCGGAAAGCGGTATGTTTTCCGGTTTTCTGGCCCGTTCCATGGAAGGAGCCGGCTTTCTGGACGGGAAGGGAAGGGCATTTGTCTGCAGGCTGGATGCCGGAATCTATGTGTGGAACAAATGGGCCATGGCGGAAGCGGCTTCTTTTGGGGATGGCTTTTGTCTGCCCTGGGAGTTAAAGGCTTCGGAACAAAAAGGGCTGCCGGATACCCTGCCTGCCGAAAAAATAGTGTATGGCCGTATCCCCATGATGATCACGGCAAACTGCCTGTTCCGCACTGGGGGCCAGTGCAGGAGAAAAACAGGGGACAGACATATTACCGTGCTGAAAGACCGGCTCCGGAAGGAATTTCCGGTGATGGCAGACTGCCTGCACTGCACGAATGTGATATACAACAGCGTGCCCCTTTCCCTGCATCAGGAACTGGACCGGTGGCGGGGACGGGCGGATTTGCGCATGGATTTTACCCTGGAGACCGGGGAGGAAGTCAGGGCGGTACTGGATACCTTTTTCCACAATGCGCCCTTTCCCATGAAAGAATATACCACGGGACATGAGAGACGCGGGGTACTGTAACAGAATTCCGGTGGCGGGATTCTGTACGTTTCGCAGATATATTTCCGGGAAGGACACTGCCGCCGGGGAGCGGGGGGGATCCGGGGGAAAAGATAACAGATAAAAGGACAGGTATAATGCGGGAATACGTTACGGAATTATCAAAATATGGAATTGCCGCGCTGATGGTGATTCACACATTCTGCAGCTTTCTGGCTTTGTATGAAAAAGTCGGGAAGGGCAGACTGGTCTACGGGATACAGAATTTTTTGATGTTCTGTATCCAGCTTCTGATGTTTACAGATCTTGCACTGATGAATAAAGAACTGGAATATGTGTTCTACTATGTGTTCGTACAGGTGCTTTTGCTGGCCGTGACGGTTATGGTGCCTATCGTATATGAGAAGACAGACCGCCTGCTATTGAACAATATGTGCATGCTGCTGGGAATCGGACTGTGCATTATCTCCAGACTTTCTTTTCAGAAGGCGGTGAGACAGTATATTATCGTGATGATTTCACTGGCAGTATCACTGTTTATACCCCTGATTCTGGCCAAAGTCCGCTTTCTGAAAAAGCTTACCTGGGCTTACGGCGGGGTGGGGCTGGTTCTGCTGAGCATTGTGCTGATCATGGGAGAAGTTACCCGGGGATCCAATCTCTCCTTTTCCGTGGGCGGGGTCACATTCCAGCCCTCGGAATTTGTGAAGCTGATTTTTATCTTCTTTCTGGCGGGGGCCCTGTGGGACAACACTTCCTTTGCCAGGGTAGCCCTGACGGCGGTAATAGCCGGACTGCATGTGATTGTGCTGGTGGTCTCCAAGGACCTGGGAAGCGCCCTGATTTTCTTCGTGGGCTATGTGTTTATGGTATTTGCGGCCACAAGAAACTACCTGTATCTTCTGGCCGGAGCCCTTGGGGGGAGCGCGGCGGCATACGGCGCGTACCGGATTTTTGCCCATGTGCAGAACCGTGTGATTGCCTGGCAGAATCCCTGGGATTATATGGACAGCGTCAGGGGGTATGCCATTACCCAGTCCCTTTTTGCCATAGGCAGCGGAAGCTGGTTCGGCATGGGACTTTCCAAGGGAAATCCCACGGCCATTCCTGTTGTGGAGGCTGACTTTATTTTTTCTTCCCTCTGTGAGGAACTGGGGGTGGTGTTCGGGATCTGTGTGATTCTGGCCACAGTGGCCTGTTTCCTGGCCATGATGAAGCTGGCGGCCCGGATCAGGGACCGTTTCTACCAGCTGATTGTCTATGGTGCGGGCATTATGTATATTTTCCAGAGTTTCCTGACCATAGGGGGCGGAACCAAGCTGATTCCGCTGACAGGGGTGACCCTGCCGTTTATCAGTTACGGGGGCAGCTCCGTGATGACGACCATGATGATGTTTTTCATTGTGCAGGGAATTTATATCAGATTACAGCAGGAAGGGGAGAAGCGCCATGTCAGAAAGACAAAAGAGGGACAGGGAAATGTCAGCAAGAGAAGAACCCCAAAAGAAAAAGACTACTAAAAAAACAGATGCCAGAAGGCTGGACAATAAACCGGAAATCATTGTGACAAGTGTGTTTTTTGTGGCAGTGTTTCTGGTGCTCATTGTGCATCTGGGATATTTTACCGCTACCAGCGAACAGGACATGATCAACAACAGCTACAATTCCAGGCAGAAAATTCTGCTGTCCCGGAATTACCGGGGAACGATTTATTCCAGGGATGGGGAAGTGCTGGCAGAGACTGTACTGGACCAGGAGCAGAATGAATCCCGGTCTTATCCTTTCGCGGAACTGTTCGCCCACATTGTGGGATATTCCACCCAGGGACGCATGGGCGTGGAGGCGCTGGCAAATTATTATCTCATCAATACGAGTACTTCCCTGAGCAATAAGGCGGCAAATGATGTGGCCGGAGTGAAAAATCCCGGTGATGATGTGTACACCACGCTGGATGTGCAGATTCAGGAGGTGGCAGATTCCCAGCTGGATATTTATAAGGGGGCTGCCGTGGTGACGGAAGTGTCCACCGGGAAAATTCTTGCCATGGTTTCCCATCCTGATTTTGATCCCAATGAAATCGGGGAAATCTGGGATTCCCTCCTGGAAAGCGAGACCAGTTCCGTACTTTTAAACCGGGCCACCCAGGGACAGTATCCCCCCGGTTCGACGTTCAAGATCATAACGGCCCTGGAATATATCCGGGAAAATCCGGAGACCTATGGCCAGTATTCTTTCCAGTGCGGAGGAAATTTCCAGACCGGTGGCAGCCGCATTAACTGCTATCACGGCACCAGCCACGGACAGCTGGACTTTGTGCACTCTTTCGCAAAGTCCTGCAATTCTTCTTTTGCCAATATCGGCATGGGACTGGACAGGGAAAAATTTGCGGAGACGCTGGAGGACCTTCTGTTTGACAGGCCGCTGCCCCTGCCCCTGAATTATACAAAAAGTTCGGTGCTGGTATCGGAAGATATGACACTGGACGATATGCTGCAGACCTCCATCGGCCAGGGGAAGACCCAGATCTCACCCATGCACCTGAATATGATCACATCCGCCATTGCAAACAACGGGGTACTCATGAAGCCCTATGTGGTTGACCGGGTGGAGAATGATGCGGGGAAGGTGGTCAAATCCTTTGAACCTGAAGAATACGGCCGCCTGATCAGCGAATCCGAGGCGGAAATCTTGCAGGAACTGATGACCGCGGTGGTGGAGGGCGGCACGGCCAGAAAGCTGTCCGGACTGTCTTATACGGCCGCCGGAAAGACCGGGTCTGCAGAGTATAATAATGTAAAGGGCGACAGCCATGCCTGGTTTACGGGTTATGCGCCGGCCGAGAATCCGGAAGTCTGCGTCACCGTGATCATGGAGGGGGCCGGAAGCGGGGGAGATTATGCCGTTCCCATAGCCAGGAGGATTTTTGACGCCTATTTTAATGAAAAAAACGCTTCAGGGGAGCCGGAGGGCTGAGCAGATAAGTTTCAATGAAAAAATAAGGGTTGCACTTCCCGGAAGATTGGACTATACTGGAAGTAATTAGTTTTTATAAAATACTTGCACACCAGTCAGGAGGAATTGCAATGTTAGAAGCAACAAGCTGTGGTGGTGTGGTAATTTTTCGTGGAAAAATCCTTCTCTTGTACAAGAATTACAAAAACAAGTATGAGGGCTGGGTTTTGCCTAAAGGCACAGTGGAACAAGGCGAGGAATTTAAGGATACCGCGTTGCGAGAGGTGCTGGAGGAATCTGGGGCGAAGGCTACCATTATTAAATATGTCGGAAAAAGCGAATATACATTTAATGTACCGGAAGATACGGTGGAGAAGGAAGTTCACTGGTATCTGATGATGGCCGACAGCTATTACAGCAAACCACAAAAGGAAGAATTTTTTTTGGATTCGGGTTTTTATAAGTATCATGAGGCGTACCATTTGCTGAAGTTTTCCAATGAAAAACAGATTTTGGAAAAGGCATATGACGAGTATCTGGAACTGAAAAGAAGCAATTTATGGGGCAGCCGGAAGTACTATTAGTATTTTCGGCTGTGTTAAAGTAAAGGAATCCTCACATGGCTCTTGAAATGGCATACCACCCGTGTTTGTACCTGGGTGAAGGCATGAAAGGGAAAAAACTGGATAAAATAAAGAAAAAGCTGGAAAAGAGATCCCTTTTTGCCGGTGTGTTTCTGGTGGTATTATCTCGTAATTCCAATGATCAGCTGGAAATCTATGATTCCCGGCAGCTGCGATGGCGTTATTACGAGAAATATCCGCCCTATGTGGTGGGAATCGCAAAAAACAAAGAGGATGCCATTGGGCTGGTGAAAAAGATTGCCGAAGAATGCCTGCAGGAAAGGGGAGACTGCGCGTTAAAGGAGTATTTGCGATGCTAATAGTGTTACGAATTCTGTCCATACTCGGCATCCTGCTTCTGGCCCTGGTACTCCTGGCGCTGACGGTATTGCTGCTGGTTTTGTTTGTTCCTGTAACATACCGGATCCGGGCCGCGAAGGACGGGGAGGGATTCCGTGGGGACGTGAAGATCAGATGGATGCTGGGGCTTTTTCGGGCAGACTGCAGTTATCCGGATCCGGGGACTGCCACGGTCAGACTGCTTTTTTTCCCGGTTTTCCGGATGAAAATCCCGCCGGAGGCTCTTCCGGAAGATGCAAAAGAAAAACCGAAACGGAAGAAAAAAAGAGAGAAAAAGTCCGGGAAAGCCGGAAAAGAAACGCAGGGCATCCAGACGCCCCAGGGACAGCCGGAAAGTAAAAAAGAGACGGTCCGGGAGGAAGGAAGCGGCGGAAGGGAACCGGAAGAAACCGCCGGGACAAAACAGGCCGGGGAAGAGTATCATGAGAGCGGAGGTTCCACGGATATACACATTCCGGAGGAAAATACGAAAGGCGGGAAGATTTTCCAAAAAATTAAGAAGATAAAGTACACAATTACCGGCATTTATGATAAAATAAAAAAGATTTGGGAAAATATATCCTATTACAGAGACCTTTTACAGGAAGAGGAGACCAGGCTGCTGTTTTCCCATGTTTTGTCCAGAATGAAAAAAGTTTTGAAGAGCCTGCGGCCCAGAAGGTTTCACGCGGATATTCTGTTTGGCACCGGCTCCCCGGACAAGACCGGTAATCTTTATGGAATGTATTGTATTTTTGCAGGGGCGCTGGGAAAGGGTTTTTATGTGACCCCGGATTTTGAACAGGCCATATTCCGGGCAGAGGCAGATGCCGCCGGACATATAACGGTATGGGTTATGTTATTCAACACAGGAAAAATCCTGCTGGACAGGAAGCTGTATCGTTTTATCAAAAAGTTAAAAATGGAAGAAAATGGCAGCGAAGGCGGAACTGGAAAAGGAAGTGAAATGCGTCTCGGAGGCTGAAGCCAAGAGACAAAACGGGAATGGAGGAAGCTATGTCGGACAAAGAAAATCAGTTTCAAGGAGTTGTGGAATCCCTGCTGAAGGGAATGGATACCGTACTGTCTACCAAGACAGTGGTGGGAAATGCCACCAAGATCGGCGATACCATCATTTTGCCGCTGGTGGACGTATCGTTCGGTGTGGGTGCCGGAGCCGGCAACAGCAGTAATTCCGATGGAAAGGGCAATGGCAAAAAGGCATCCGGCGCAGGCGGACTGGGGGGGAAGATGACACCCAGCGCGGTTTTGGTGATCAGGGACAATGCGGTCAAACTGGTAAATATCAAGAACCAGGATGCTGTCACGAAGGTTCTGGACATGATTCCTGACATCCTGGAAAAATTTACCAAACCCAAAGATAAAAAGGAAGAACCTTCCGGAAATGAGGAGGAAATATCCGATGCGGAAGTAGTGGATATTGCGTTTCCGGAAAAGGAAAATGAGGAAAGCTAATATATTTCCGCCTTGGGGCTGCATATAATAGACTGATGAGAAGCCGGGGGAAGCGCCGCTTCCCCCGGAAAGTATGTCATGGGAAATTATCATGAAGAAGATCATAGGATATGCAGCTTTTTTTATCGCAGTCGGAATGATGATTATGCTGATTACGCACAATCGTCTGGTGGGCCTTCTGATCATTGCGCTGTTGCTTTTTGTGGGATACAACTGCTTTTGCGGTGACTGACCGGAGACAGGGCTGTCCGGCCGGGTACGGTTTATTCCCGCTGGCAATGAGCCAGGTGGCTGCCTGCAGACATTTGGCGACTGCCGCCAGGGTCAAACACCAAAGTGTCCTTTGGACGCTTTCTGCTCTGTAGCACTACAAGCTTGATCCCCCGCTGCCTGCAGCGGGGGATTTGTTCTGGCTGTGCATGTTACGCAGGAGCGTTTTCAGGGCTTTCACGACAAATCGAGGAACGTCCCTCTCCACGACTCGCCGCGCGGGGCGCATGTTGCATCAGCAACTATTCTCCATATGCGCCCCTATACCATCGAGTAGGGGAATGCCCTTTTCCGCTACTCGCCGCGCGGGGCGCATGTTGCGTCAGCAACTATTCTCCATATGCGCCCCTAATACCATCGAGTAGGGGAATGCCCTTTTCCGCTACTCGCCGCGCGGGGCGCATGTTGCATCAGCAACAAATTTCCTTATGCGCCCCTGCGCATAAAAAAGGCAGGTTAAAAACCTGCCTTTTTGGTATCAATTCATTATGCTCTTTCAATCCTGCCGGATTTCAGACAATTGGTACAGACGTGCATTCTCTTCGCGCCGCCGTTAACTTTGCACTTAACTCTCTTGACATTGGGTTTCCACATTGTGTTGGTCTTTCTATGAGAATGGCTTACGTTATTACCAAAAAGAACGCCCTTACCACAAATATCACATTTAGCCATTTTGACACCTCCTCGACACCTGCATGTTTCTGCGCATGTATTTTGTTCATAACATTAGTATCTTAACAGAAATATATGGAAAAAGCAAGTAAAAAAAATCTTTTTTTAATTTTTACATTTAATATTCCCTTTTTCAGGGAAAACTGTTAAAATAACTAGTAAATGTCTTTGAAAAATGGTATTGTGGAAGACGATATTGCAGGAACATATCCGGAACTGTAATTAAAACAGGACTCTTTCGGAACTGGAAACAAACAAGTCTCTTTCGGAACTGGAATAGAAAGGAAGGATTGAAATGAGAGGTTCGTCAATGAATACCCACATGGGAAGAATTATCGTCCACAATGAGGTAATAGCCCAATATGCGGGAAGCGTCGCCGTGGAATGTTTTGGGATTGTCGGCATGGCCGGCGTCAGCGTGAAAGATGGACTGGTTAAGCTGCTGAAAAAAGACAGCATCACCAGGGGCATCAGTGTATCGCTTCATCAGAATAAGCTGGTTCTTGATTTTCATGTCATTGTGGCTTACGGCGTCAGTGTGCTTGCCGTCGCGGATAATCTGATCAGCAATGTCAAGTATAAGGTAGAAGAATTTACCGGTATTCAAATCGAAAAGATCAACATCTATGTAGATGGTGTCAGAGTAATTGATTAAGGAGGACTTTGTCGTGAGTTTACAGCAAATCGATGCCAGGATGCTTTCTAAGATGTTCTTAGCCGGTGCAAAGAATCTGGAAAGCAAAAAAGAATGGATCAACGAACTGAACGTTTTTCCCGTTCCCGACGGTGATACGGGCACCAATATGACCATGACCATTATGTCCGCGGCGCGCGAAGTATCTGCCCTGGGTGAGGAAATTGACATGCAAAGTCTATGCAAAGCGGTTTCCAGCGGTTCCCTGCGCGGCGCCAGGGGGAATTCCGGCGTTATTCTGTCGCAGCTTCTGCGCGGATTTACCAAGAGGATCAAGGATGAAGAGATACTGACCATTCCCATACTTGTGGAAGCGTTTGAGAAAGCCGTGGAGACCGCGTATAAGGCCGTCATGAAGCCCAAGGAGGGAACCATTCTCACGGTTGCCAGGGGCGGTGCGGAAAAGGCGAAAGAACTGCGGGATGACGGTGCAAATGACTTGGCAGGTTTTCTGGCGGAGGTTCTGGAACATGTAAAATATGTGCTGAGCCAGACACCCGAAATGCTGCCTGTACTGAAACAGGCGGGTGTGGTGGACTCCGGCGGACAGGGACTGGTGGAAGTTCTGTCGGGAGCGGTTGACGCTTTTTCGGGCAAAGAAATTGATTATTCCATATCTGCGGAAGCACCTGCAGGGGCGGGAAATGCCAGAATGGAAATGGAGGCCGGAATAGAGATCAAGTTCGGTTATTGCACAGAGTTTATCATAATGTTAAACAAGCCTTTTAATATCAAGGCAGAGATAGATTTCAAGGCTTACCTGGAGTCTATCGGCGATTCCATTGTATGTGTGGCGGATGAGGATGTGGTAAAGGTACACGTACATACCAATGACCCTGGTCTGGCAATCCAGAAGGCATTGACGTATGGTGCGTTATCTAATATGAAAATTGACAATATGCGCCTGGAACACCAGGAGAAGCTGTTTAAAATGTCCGGAACCGGACCGGCAGAGGCCGAAAAACAGGCTCCTGCGCAGACTCCCGGGGAATCCGGTCAGGAAACCAAGGACTACGGCTTCATTGCCGTTTCCGTGGGCGAGGGGATGAACGAGATTTTCAAAAGCCTGGGCGTGGACTATATCATTGAAGGGGGACAGACCATGAATCCCAGCACTGCAGATATTCTGGAGGCAGTGGATAAGGTCAATGCCAAGACAATATTTGTGCTGCCCAATAATAAGAACATCATCCTGGCTGCCAACCAGGCGGCAGAGCTGACCGCTGAAAAAGACCTGCTTGTGATTCCCACAAAGACCATGCCCCAGGGAATTACGGCGGTGATCAATTTTGTGCCGGAATTGTCCGCGGACGAAAACGAAGAAAACATGCTAAACGAAATCAAACATGTGAGCACCGGGGAAGTCACATATGCCGTGCGTGATACGGTCATTGACGACAAAGAGATCAAAAAAGGCGATTATATGGGAATCGGTGATACCGGAATCCTTGCCGTGGGCGGTGACATGGGACAGGTGGCGAAAGAGACCATCAAGGGTATGGTCTCGGAGGAATCGGAGCTGATCAGCATTTATTACGGCAGCGATATCAAAGAAAATGAGGCCGAAGCTTTCCGGGATCAGATTGCGGGACAGTATCCCGACTGTGATATCGAACTGCAGTACGGAGGACAGCCCATTTATTACTATGTGATGTCCGTGGAGTAAGTCCGGGGATGATATGGATTTTTTGTCAGGGGGCAGTTTTATGCTGCCTCCTTTGACTTTCGGAAAGGTGCCATTATGGACAGAAACACTCCCATAACCGCCCTGAAAGGAGTGGGCGAGAAGACGGAAAAATTGTACGAAAAACTGGATATCCGTACCATAGGCGACCTGCTTTGCGCCTATCCTGCAGACTATGACTCCTTTGGGGCTCCCGTGAAGATCGGCCAGGCCGGCTGCGGGGAGATCTGTGCGGTCCATGCCGCCGTATCGGGGATTCCCAATGAAAGATATGTGCGAAAACTCCATATTCTCAACGTGACCGTGTGGGACGGCACGGATTCCCTGCTGCTGACTTTTTTTAATATGCCCTTTTTAAAAAAGGCGTTGAAGCGAGGGAGTTTTTATATTTTCAGGGGGCTGATATCCAGTCATGGCACGCAGAAACAAATGGAGCAGCCCAGGATTTTTTCCCTGGAAGATTACAGTAAGATGACGGACAGGCTTCTTCCCCGGTATTCCCTGACCAGGGGACTGACCAATCAGGCAGTGCAGAAATGTGTGAGACAGGCGCTGTCCTTTTATGTCTTTGAGCCGGAATGCTATGGGGAAGAGATGCTTCGGGAGTACGCCCTGATGGGAAGGCGGGAGGCGCTGGAGACCATTCATTTCCCCACGGATTATGATTCCCTGATTCAGGCCAGAAAGAGACTTGTGTTTGACGAATTTTTTTCCTTCTTGTTTTTTATGCGAAAAAACAAAGAGGCGAGTGACCGGCTGCCCAACGGACACAGGATGCTGGAAACTGCGGATACGGCCCGCTTTCTGGAACAGCTTCCCTTTCCCCTGACTGATGCACAGCGGAAGGTCTGGGAAGAAATCAGGACGGATCTGGCCGGTCCGTTTTGCATGAACCGCCTGGTTCAGGGGGATGTGGGATCGGGAAAGACCATTGTGGCGCTGCTGGCGCTTCTGATGACGGCGGCAAACGGATATCAGGGGGCCATGATGGCGCCCACGGAAGTGCTTGCCATGCAGCATTTTGAGACGGTTCAGGAATATATCCGGAAATACGGTCTGGTATTCCGGCCGGTGCTGCTGGTGGGATCCATGACCGCAAAAGAGAAACGGGAAGCTTATGCGGAAATTGCGGACGGAAGGGCCAATCTCATAGTGGGCACCCACGCTTTGATTCAGGAAAAGGCAGTCTATCAGTCCCTTGCCCTGGTGGTCACGGACGAGCAGCACCGTTTCGGGGTGAGACAGCGGGAAACCCTGGCCCGCAAAGGAGAGGAGCCCCACATCCTGGTCATGAGCGCCACGCCCATTCCCAGGACACTGGCCATAATCTTATACGGGGATCTGCATATTTCTGTAATTGACCAGCTTCCCGCCCACCGTCTTCCCATCAAAAACTGTGTGGTGAATACTTCCTACCGTCCAAAGGCGTATCAGTTTATCGCCAGGGAGGTAGCTGCAGGCAGGCAGGTCTATGTGATCTGCCCCCAGGTGGACGCCGGCCAGGAGGACGCGGAAGGCGGGGCGGCCATGGAGAATGTGGTGGATTACGCGGAGAAACTGAAAAATACACTGCCGCCTTCCGTACAGGTGGCATATCTGCACGGGAAAATGCGCCCCGGGGACAAAAAGCGCATCATGGAAGAATTTGCGGCACAGGCCATAGATGTACTGGTGTCCACCACCGTCATTGAGGTGGGGATCAACGTGCCCAATGCCACGGTGATGATGGTGGAGAACGCGGAACGGTTCGGGCTGGCACAGCTTCATCAGCTGCGGGGGCGTGTGGGACGTGGAGTGCATCAGAGTTACTGTATTTTTGTCAGCGGAAATGAGAAGAAGGAGACCATGGAACGGCTGGAGATTCTCAACAAGTCCAACGATGGATTCCTGATTGCATCGGAGGACCTGAAACTGCGGGGGCCGGGAGAACTGTTCGGCATCAGGCAGAGCGGGGCGTTTGCGTTTCGCATGGGTGACATTTATTCGGACGCCCCGGTGCTGAAACAGGCTTCCCGGGCAGTGGATAAGCTGCTGAAAGAGGATCCGGAGCTGGAACGGCCCGAAAATGCGGCCCTGCGGCAATTTCTGTCGGGAGCGGCCCGGGATGTTGACTTTCGTTCCATATGACGGTAAAATAGGAGAAGTCAGGCATTTTTCATTGGGATTTCAGATGCGTTTTTGCATCATATTGGTTAGTATGGAGGGAAGTTATGTCAAAGGTAGCAATTGTAACGGACAGCAACAGCGGGATTACCCAGGCGGCAGGCAAAGAACTGGGAGTGCATGTACTGCCCATGCCGTTTATGATCAATGAAGAAACATTTTATGAGGACATCGATTTAAGCCAGGAAGAATTCTACGAAAAGCTGGCATCAGGGGCAAACATCGGAACCAGCCAGCCAAGCCCGGAGTCGGTAATGAAGCTGTGGGACGGGCTGCTGCGGGAATATGACGAGATTGTGCATATTCCCATGAGCAGCGGACTGTCCGGTTCCTGCCAGAGCGCCATGATTCTGGCACAGGATTACGAAGGAAAAGTCCAGGTGGTGAATAACCAGCGGATTTCCGTGACCCAGAGACAGTCCTGCCTGGACGCGAAGCTTCTGGCGGCCAAGGGAATGAACGCGGAAGAGATCAAAAATTTTCTGGAAAACGATAAATTTAACAGCAGTATCTATATTATGCTGGACACTTTGTATTATCTGAAAAAGGGCGGCAGAATCACGCCCGCAGCCGCCGCCATCGGCACAATGCTGCGCCTAAAGCCGGTACTGCAGATACAGGGCGATAAGCTGGATGCCTTTGCCAAGGCCAGGACCACCAACCAGGGCAAGAGTATCATGATCAATGCCATAAAGAACGATATTGAGAACCGTTTCGGCGGCATGACCGAGGACAGGCATATCTGGCTGGAGATCGCCCACACTGCCAATCTGGAGGCGGCAGAGGCCTATAAGCAGGAGATTCTGGAAGTCTTCCCCGGATATGACATTCATATTGATGCCCTTTCCCTGAGCGTGGCATGTCATATCGGCCCGGGCGCCCTTGCCTTTGCGTGCTGTAGAAAAATAGAAGTATGAAGTGACATGTGAACAAAAAAGCGGGAGAGTATTACCAAATGGCAAATAATTATGACGCTTCCAGCATTACGGTGCTGGAAGGTTTGGAGGCCGTGCGGAAACGTCCGGGCATGTATATCGGAAGTGTTTCCACCAAGGGCCTCAATCATTTGATTTATGAAATTGTGGATAATTCCGTGGACGAACATCTGGCGGGATTCTGTGACACCATCCGGGTCACGCTGGAGGGGGATGGTTCGGCCACCGTCACGGACAACGGGCGGGGAATCCCGGTGGGAATGCATGAAAAAGGAATCAGCGCGGAAAGGCTGGTGTTTACCACCCTTCACGCGGGCGGGAAGTTTGACAATTCCGTCTACAAGACCAGCGGCGGCCTCCACGGTGTGGGATCTTCCGTGGTGAACGCACTTTCCACAAGGCTGACCGTCACGGTCAGGACGGACGGCTTTATTTATGAAGACAAATACGAACGGGGCAATCCCGTGATTCCCCTGGAGAACGGGCTTCTTCCCGTGAAAGGAAGGACAAAGGAGACGGGAACCACCATTAATTTTCTGCCGGATGACACGATTTTTGACAAGACCCGTTTCAAGGAGGACGAGGTGAAGAGCCGTCTGCACGAGACAGCGTACCTGAACCCAAAACTGACCATCGTGTTTGAGGACAAACGGAAAGAGGCTGTGGAGACAGTGACCTTTCATGAGCCTGACGGTATCACAGGGTTTGTGAAGGACATGAACAAAGCCCAGGACCCCATTCATGATGTGATTTATTTCAAGGGGGAGAGCGAAGGAATCTCCGTGGAGGTGGCTTTCCAGTACATCAATGAGTTTCATGAAAATGTGCTTGGCTTTTGCAACAATATCTACAATTCGGAGGGCGGAACCCATCTCACCGGATTTAAGACCATGTTCACCAACGTGATCAATACTTATGCCAGGCAGATCGGTATTTTAAAAGAGAAGGATGCCAATTTTACAGGGGCCGATGTCAGGAACGGTATGACGGCAGTGGTGTCCATCAAACATCCGGACCCCAGGTTCGAGGGACAGACCAAGACAAAGCTGGACAACCAGGACGCGGCGAAAGTGGTGTCAAAGGTGACGGGTGAGGAGATTGTCAGGTTTTTTGACCGGAATCTGGAGACATTGAAGAATGTGATCGCCTGCGCGGAAAAAGCGGCAAAAATCCGCAAGTCCGAGGAACGTGCCCGGACCAATATGCTGACGAAGCAGAAGTTTTCATTTGACTCCAACGGAAAGCTTGCCAACTGTGAGCTGAAGGATCCCTCCAAATGCGAGATTTTTATTGTGGAGGGAGATTCCGCGGGGGGCAGCGCAAAAACAGCCAGAAACAGGATGTTCCAGGCCATTCTGCCCATTCGGGGCAAGATCCTGAATGTGGAGAAAGCCAGCATCGACAAAGTACTGGCCAACGCGGAGATCAAGACCATGATCAATGCCTTTGGCTGCGGCTTCTCGGAAGGATATGGCAATGACTTTGACATTTCCAGACTGCGTTATGACAAGATTATTATTATGGCGGACGCGGATGTGGACGGCGCGCATATTTCCAATCTGCTGCTGACATTGTTTTACCGGTTTATGCCGGAACTGATTTTTGAAGGCCATGTCTATATTGCCATGCCGCCATTGTATAAAGCCATGTCGTCAAAAGGTGCGGAAGAGTACCTATATGACGATAAAGCGCTGGAAAAATACCGGAAAACCCACAAAGGTCCTTTTACCCTGCAGCGCTACAAGGGCCTGGGGGAGATGGACGCGGAACAACTCTGGGAGACCACTTTGAATCCTGAGACCAGAAGAATGAAACTGGTGGAAATAGAAGACGCCAGAATGGCATCGGAGGTGACGGAACTGCTTATGGGCACGGAGGTTCCGCCCAGAAAGACTTTTATCTACAACCATGCCGTGGACGCGGAACTGGATGTGTGATTTCAATGCCATACGTACTTCCGGCAGCATGGAAAAAAGAAAAAAGAACTGTAGTCGTCTCCTCCGGACAAAATCCGGGATCCGAAAAAGAATACAGCCCTGTGAAAGCCCCCGGCCCGGAGCAGCCGGGGCTTTTTGTATAAAATTCACATATTTTCTTTACGCACATCGGAAAAAACACCCTTCGGCATCTGCAATATTCCCTGAAACTGAATAACATATGTAAAA
>CAJTLR010000049.1 GCA_910577185.1 uncultured Acetatifactor sp. | reverse complement strand
CATGAGGTCTGCAGTGACGTGCCACTTGGGCTCCATGCGCACCAGTTCCGCCATGGGAAGGCCTCACACTGGCTGGAGGACGGGATGAACATCGTACAGATTTCATTCCTGCTCGGCCATGAGCAGCTCCAGACCACGATGGTCTATCTGGACATCACGGCTGAAGAGAAGGCAAAGGCACTTGCCACTCTGGAAGATGAAAATGACAAAAAGGTACCTGCAAAATGGAAAAATCCTGATGGCTCCCTTGTAGATTTCTGCGGTATCAGGAGAAAAGGATAAAAATAAAATCCAAACCTTTTCAGACGGTATTTGTTGTGGCTTCTGTATTTTCTCTGAAAGGTTTGGATTTTATTTAAGTTTGGATAACGTAAATCGTGAATTCTGATTCTTTTAATACCGGTAGCCTTGCAGGCTCTTCTGATACAGCCATTGATGTAACTCTTCGTAAATGGAAATATCCTGTCCTTATCCGTTAGTCCGTAAATGGAATTTGCATATTCCCTTAACTCATCCATCACAAATCCCGGCATGGAAATCGTTCTGACGCTCTTTGGAGTTTTCGGACTTGTGACAATGTCTTTTCCACCGGCACGTCTCAAACTCTTTGGAATGGAGATTTTATTCTTCTCAAAATCAATATCTTCCAAAGTCAGTGCAAGAAACTCCCCGCACCGGAAACCGGAATAATAAAACACCTGAAACATGATGTGTGCTGTCTTATCTGTGACAGAAGAAAGAATTTTCTGATATTCTTCGATTGTCCAGAAATTTACAACCGTTGTACGCTTTCCCATGGAGCCTGCCTTGTGGCATGGATTTGATGGAAGGTCATAATAGCTGACTGCAAAATTCAGAATGGAAACAATCATGTTGTTAATTCGTAACAGGTATGCATCAGAATATCCTTTCCCCATCAGTTCCGTCTGCCATGCTCGGATGTCCTTTGGAGTGATACCGCTGATAGGTCTTTTTCCAAAGTAGGGAAGAATATGAAGACTGAATACATTGATGTAACCTTCTATGGTGCTTTCCTTATATCTTGATTCCATATGACCTTATTAGAAAACGAGATCGTTTGAATGAAGAAAAGCGTTCCTATGAAACGGTGGTTAATGCCAGAAAGGAAAAGAAAAAGCGAAAGGAACAGACAGGGGAAGCATTAAGAGAAGTTCAGATGGAACTTTATCAGATAGACCGAGAGTTAAGGGATTTGCCACAATTTTATAAGATGTATTCCATGTACGAAATGGAAGAATGTATTGAGAATGAAGAGCGGTATGGCAATATAATTTTAAGGCTGGAAAAAATGGCAGATAAGATTGATACGAATAAGGCTATCGCATATCTGGAATACGATATAGCAAAGGACACGGTTGAACCGGAGGATGCGGAAAAAGTATTAAAAGAACGTTATAAAATCAGACCAGAGATGGAGCAAAAGGCAAAAATGGAATTAGAAGATATGTATGGCAGAGAATTTGATGGTTATCTGTTTGAGGATGCTGTGGAAGAAACGGATGAGTTACTGGAAGGTAAAGTGGCTGCAAGGACAGAAGAAATTGATAAAGATATGGATGAAAGAAGAAGGTAATGACACAATGCAAAGAGTTTTTTGTTTCATTATCTTCTTTGCTATGGTAGAATGGAAACAGAAAGGAGTAGATGGAGAAATCAGTGTAACATAGTTAATGGAGGTGTTTTATGATTGAATTAAAACGGATTAACCATGATAATTGGATAGAATGTATAGAACTTGAAGTTAAAGATGAGCAACGTCGATTTGTTAATCCAAATATATTTAGTTTGGCAGAAGCGTATGTTCATTCCGATGCAAATAAGAAGGAAGCAGAAGAGTATTATAGATGTATTCCATTTGCAATTTATAATGAGGGTAAGATGATCGGTTTTACTATGCTAACTTACGAAGAAGAATATGATTTTGATGATAAGCCTGCTTATGAAATATATAGGTTAATGATTGATAAGGACAATCAGGGAAAAGGATTCGGTAAAGAATCCCTAAAACTAATATTGGATTATATAAAGACATTTCCTTATGGAGAAGCTGAAAGTGTGTATGCTTCGTGGCATCCAGACAATAAAGCCTCTGAAAAAGTGTGCTTAGCAAATGGCTTTGTGGTTGTTGGAAAAGCTGAAGACGGAGCGGTTATATCAAGATTAAGCATTTAGCACGGGATATAATAAATGTCCACAGGAATGAGAAAGAGAAAATAGTATTAGACAAGATGCTTAAAAAGTCTTATTTACCTAAGGAGAAGATAGGAAGACCATGCCAAAGTTGTGGGATGATTATGGAAGAAAATGAACATGTAACAACTTGGATTTTGATGCAGCGTAGCATATGTCCTTGGAGAGGGACATTAAAAACTACTACTTTGTAATATAAAATACAAGGAGCATTTATGATTTATCAAGAATGGAAAGGAAAAAAGTTATCCATGCTGGGATTTGGGACCATGCGTTTGCCTCTTTTGCAGGACGGGAGCGGTGAGGTGGATGAAGAACTTGTTAGTAAGATGATACGTTATGCGGCGGAGCAGGGTGTAAATTACTATGACACAGCCTATCCATATCATAATGCCAAGTCGGAAATTATAGTCGGAAAGGCGTTAAAGCAGTTGCCTCGTGAAAGTTATTATTTGGCGACCAAATATCCGGGGCATCAAATCGCTACGAGTTATGATCCGGCAACAATCTTTGAGGAGCAATTGAAAAAATGCGGTGTTGACTATTTTGATTTTTATCTGCTCCATAATGTTTATGAAAATTCATTCAGCACCTATACCAATCCAAAATGGGGAATTGTAGACTATTTTGTGAAGCAGAAGCAGCTTGGGCGCATCAAACATTTGGGTTTTTCCAGTCACGCATTGCAGGACACCTTAATTGCCTTTCTGGATCGATATGGCGATGTGATGGAATTCTGTCAAATTCAGTTGAATTATCTTGACTGGACATTGCAGGATGCCAAAGCAAAATATGATCTTCTGACTGAACGGGGAATTCCGGTCTGGGTTATGGAACCAGTACGAGGCGGCAGACTTGCCGATGTGGATGAAGCCACTAAAAAGAAATTAAATGTATTGCGCCCAGGTATGTCAGTTGCGTCGTGGGCATTTCGCTGGCTTCAAGGACTTTCTAATGTAAAAATGATATTAAGTGGTATGTCAAGTATGGAGCAGATGATCGACAATGTACATACCTTTGAAACGTTAAATCAACTTACGGAGGAAGAAACACAGGTCTTGCTTGAAATTGCAGAGGAAATGAAAGATTCTGTGCCTTGTACAGCATGCCGCTATTGCTGTAGTGATTGTCCAAAGAAGTTGGATATTCCAAAACTGCTGTCTCTATACAATGATATGCGCTTTTCTCCAAGTTTTTATGTGGGGATGACGATTGATAGTTTGGAAGAAGACAGCAAGCCTTCTGCGTGTATCGGATGTGGCAAATGTGCAAAAATTTGTCCTCAAAAGATTGATATTCCCAAAGCAATGAAGGAATTTTCTGAACTGCTTGAGACAACACCACATTGGGAAGAATTGTGCAAACAGAGGGATGAAGCCGCAAGAAAGCTTCGTGAGGAACAGAGTCAGAATCCGTAAGCCCCATCTATCTGATTATAAGAGATTTTGAAAAGTCTATTTCATTTTACGAGCAATTATTAATGACTGTGTCAACGAGTAACTATGGAAATAAATTTGCAGAGTTCTATTTTGAGAATAAGTGTTTGGCATTCATAAATGAAAATAATTTGAAGGGATACCATTATGTAGATTGAGATTGCAACTTTGTTTTGAAGTCAGGAAAATGCTTTCAGTATTGAAATTATTATTCAACACTGAAAGCGTAATTAAATTAGATATTAGTTAAACACATTCATCGCTTCTACATACTCTTGCAACCCATCGGGCTGTAAAGCAAAGTAGATATAATTAAAAGGTTCTTCACTTGCAAGCCGGTGAAGATATGCAATATCTAACAGATCATCAAGATAAACATTTTTATTTAATCGTGTGCAGTTGAATATGATTTTTAGTTTTTCTCCAGTATAGATTTCAATGGAATCCGTTGCCGGATTGTAAATTGCAAAATAGATGTTATTCATTGGAGGTAAAAAACATGTTCGTGCACTTAAAATGTACTTAATAACTTTTTGAAATACAAATACGTAGTACGAAATGTGATAATTTAAAGTATAAAATCGAACTAAAAACACTATAAATACCACAATACGTAATATTAATTGTAAGGCAGCTTCCAGAAGCGGCGCATCCTCACTTGTGAGCAGACGGCAGCCAGTATTATCAGCCGCGGATGACGAAACACAGAAACACAGTTCCCTGGAAACGCTGTCAATGCCAAGTTCCTTCCTGTATATAGACATATCCCATATATCACGAGACAAAAGGGCTTCCGCTTCCCTTATAAAACCGGTACTGGCACGCAGTCCAAAGCGGTGCACAATCTCTCCTTCGGTGGTGCGCCCCACAACCAGAAGCGGAGCGGGAACCGTACTGCCCCAGGGTTCATTGACATATACCATCCGGTTATTCTGATAAGTGAACATACAGTCCATGTGCATTTTCAATAATTCCGTGTTCGATAACTTCACCATGTGCCATATCTCCTTCATTCCCGATCCGCCTGCCCTTTCCGCGGCGCCTCGCGCCTGTCCGGCAGTAACAGGGAACTCAGATGTCTTTTTGTACCGCGTAGTTTCAATCGAACCAAAATATTCTTCTTATACCGCGCAGTTTCAGTCGAACCAAAATATTCTTCTTATACCGCGCAGTTTCAGTCGAACCAAAATATTCCTCTTGTACCGTGCGGTTTCAGTCAAAGCAAAACAGTTTCTTCACCGTATTCTCAATCCTGGTCCGCGCCAGTTCCAGTTCGGCCTTTCTCTCCTCTTCCTGCCCCCCGTGAACAGAATATGCCCAGATGTCCCATAAAAGTTCATTCATGTCATCCCGGATACGTTCCTTCAGAAATTCTGCCCTGTCCTTCTCTTCCAGCGCCCAGTAAAGATTGCGTTCCAGGCAGGTATTTATGCCTGCCATGCCATCCGCAAGCCGCAGCGCTTCTGCCTTTCTTCCCGTATCGCAATAATGCCGGAACAACAGCCGGCGCGCTTCGTTACGGCAGTCATCATCTAAAGAATACTGACGGATCCGGTCTGCAATGGAGATGATTTCCCCATCGTATTCACGGCAGGCTTTTTCATCCTCACTTGCCGCATACAATGCATACATCAGACAGCACAGCAGCCTGTCATTGTTCGGATACCGGTTCAGTGCCTCCCTCAGGTTCCGGATGGGCTCCTCCACAATATTCCGGTTGATTCTGGCCTCCTCCCGGGCAACAATCTCATTGATTTCGCGGCGTTTCTCCCTCTCGTTCACTCCCAGCAGTTCGTCCACCGTAATGCCGAACAGTTCCGCAAGCAGCGGGAGCACGGAAATATCCGGGCATGTGGCCCCTGTCTCCCAGCGGCTCACAGCCTGGGGGGATACCCCCGCATATTCCGCAAGCTGCTCCTGTGTAAGATCCTTTCTTTTACGCCACATTTTCAATATCTCATTGAATTTTGCCATAACTTTGCACCTCCTTGATGTTTTTCATTTCCATCCACAGAATAGCAAAGTCATCGCCCGGATTCCAGCAATCATTTCAATTGTAAAAGTAAACAAAAGCGAGAATTACCGTCCGTGGCAGAATTCCGCAGCTGCTCCGTAACAGTACTTAGAACAGGTTATAGCATATTGCGGAATGAAATAAAACAGGATAATGCAAAAAGGGACATGGATCATCCACATCCCTCCCTGGTGTTCTTATGAATTTCCTACCTCCGGTCTTTCTTCCCGGGATGTTCTGCCTTCTTCCTGCGATACAGCACATACCCCACGCCTGCTGCCGCCAGTACGGTCAGGATTCCCGCTGCCACCGCCAGGGGCAGACCGGACAAGGATTTCGTCTCCTCCGGCCCGTTGCCGGCAAGGGGTACCGGCTGTTCATCCAGATCCCGGATGTCCTGCGGTTCAGCGGGAGCTTCCGGCAAATTATCCCCGGCACCCGGCTGGTTTCCCTCCTGGTTCCCCGCATCCTGGCCTCCCGTCTGGTTTCCTCCCTGGTTCCCTGCATCCTGGCCTCCCGTCTGGTTTCCTCCCTGGTTCCCTGCATCCTGGCTTCCCGGCTGGTTTCCTTCCTGATTACCCGCCCCCTGGCCTCCCGGCTGTCCGTTTCCGCCCGGGTTTCCGGGTGTTCCCGTTCCCGTCTCATTCCCTGATTCCCCGGTTCCGCCCTGGCCGTCCCCGGCTCCCGGATCCCGGTCTGTGCCAGGCTCACGAACCCTTGTGTAGACAAATGTAAATACATTTTCTGCCGCATTGGCCGAAAGTGTCTTCGTCAGATTGTAGGCCTGGGGCTGATACCCCTCAATGTACAGGAATGCGATTACGGGCTTGTCACCTACATTCCCATAATAGGTGCGGCTGGGGGCCAGGGTATTCCCGTCTTCGTCCTGGTAATTCACCACATAGGAAGTCATGTTTCCCCGGATCCCATATGCCACAACATAATCCCGGTCTCCCTCTACCCGGAAAGCAGAGGTATCCACCGTGCTGTTATCTCTTCCGCCCTGGCGGATTCCCTTCACATAGTATTTGCTTTCCCCGCCGGAATCCACCGCGCCTTCCATGGCCGCGTCAAAACTGACCACATCACCGGCGGCAAGGCCGCTTACCGTCACGGCATCCTCTCCGTACGCCACCCGGTATTCCGAGCCGCTTGCATGGTTATCCACCGACACCTGGCCGGCGTCTCCGAAGGTTCCGTGGTTGCCCGGATAGAAAGTCACCGTATAACCATATCCATCTGCTGCCCGGCTCCCTGTCCCCGGCAGAAGCAGTACGGCACACAGAACTGCCGCCCACACAGCCACCCTGCCCGGACACCTTTCCCGCCTGCTTTTCCTGGCGCTCATCCTTTCCCCGGCTTCCCCGGAAACAGACTCCGGCCCAAAGCCCTGCCCTGCCGCCTTGCGGTTCTGCAGCCGGGCCCTTCCCCGGATGATTTCCGAAACTTTACGCATCATGGCCCTTCCTCCCTTGTCTTGTCTCCCCGTCCGGCTTTCCTGCCGCCGCAGTTTTGTTTTTCCTGAAACCGAGAACTGCCAGAACCAGGAGAAGTCCCCCGCTGACAAACCCCAGGGCACACCACAGCGCCAGCCGGGAGCTGTCACCCGTCTTCACACTCCCCGGCATGGTATACGTGCCCTTTCCCCCGTCACCGGAAGGATCAGTTCCATCGCCGTTCCCCGGATCCGACACCAGTTCCAGAGGTTCCGCCGCAAAACTCATCCTCAGGTCCGCAAGCGTGTTCTGATAGCCGTTGCCCTGGGTTTCCCCGTCCAGCGCCACCGTCAGCTCCACTTCCCCGGACTTCCCCGGCGCAAGACTCCCCAGCAGGAAATACTCCTCCAGACTGTCCGCAGCTCCGTGCAGTCCCTCCGGCACCGTGGAATCCCCCTCGCCGCCCACACTGTCGCTGTCAAAAAGCACCGTCTCCGTTCCCGCCGCGTCCCTGTAGCCCAGCCGGTAGGCATACGCCCCGCCGCTGGCCGTATCCGAACTGTCCTCCAGGCTGGAAAGAACCTTGTTTTCCATGTACCAGGCTGTTTCTGCCCCTCCCCGGTTCTCCAGGGAAATGTTTATGGTGACACTGTCACCGGGCTGCATTGCATACACCGCTCCCGAGATGTCGGATGAAGTGAAATTACTCTCCATTCCCGCCCCGGTAAACGCCACTCTCCAGTCACCGCCTGTGAACTCCTCTGCCTGCACCGGCACTGCCAGGCCCGCAAGCAGCACAATCCCCGGGGCCATGCGCCAAAACTTCCTTTTCATTTCCAGTCTCCTCCTATTTCCAGTCCCGCAGCCCTGCAAGGTCTTCCTATCCGTCTTCCCATACATGGCAGGAGGCTTTTCCCGTCAGCCAGAAAAATACTCCTGCCCACTCCCCGGTCTGCGGCATGCTTCCCTGCCGGCATTCTTCCTACCTGTCCCTGTCGGTTCCTCCCCGCCCCCGGTCCAGAAATGCCGACAATACCTGCAGCAGCACTGCCGCCGCCACCGCACACACCGCAGCAATTTTTCCTTCCCGGCTGGTGAGCACTGCTGCCGCCCTCCCCATTTCCGGAATAGTCCAGGCCACTCTCCCCATAAAATCACTGTAGGGCACCGGTTTCATGTCCTGTGCACTATTGGCATCCCCCTTGGTCACAAACTCTCCCATGACCACACGGTTTTCCACCACCCGATGGGTAATCACGGCCCCGGAGCCTTCCCCTCCGTGAAAAGCAATGATATCCCCTGTTTTGATTCCTTCGGGTTCCGCCCCGGCAATATATACCAGGCTTCCGGTGGGAATCGCCGGCTCCATGCTTCCGCTGACCACCGTGTAGGCCCCAAAACCCAGCAGCCCGGGCATCACCATCGGCAGACATGCCAGCACAAGTGCCGCCAGCACCAGGGTTCCCGTCAGGCTGCACATGACCGCCAGAGGATTTCTCCCTCTTTTCCGTGACTTCCCGGGCATCCCTGCGGCGTTCCTTCCGCTTTTTTCTTCCGTCATCGCTCCTCCGGGCGCGCCGGCCCTTTTCTCTCCCTGCCGGCTGCCGTGCTTTCCGGTTTTCTCTGCCCGGTCTTTGTCCGCGGCATATTCCGCGGATCCATGTTCTATCCCCCGGGCATCCGCGCACACTGACCGGAAAGCATCCCGGGAAATACTGTATTCCGTCACTGCAGGGCCAGCCTCCCATCCGGCCCTACTGTCACGCCGACACCCCAGGCGCTCCTTATGGCATCCTCCGCACTGTGAGTCTGCACCGCGTCCACCTCTGCCTCCAGGCACATCCAGTACCCGTCATACCTGTAAGAGGTGGTGATAACCTCTCCCTCCGCGGTTTCCGACACTTCCTCCCTCACCCGGGAAAGAATGTCCGGATTCACTCTCAGACTCCTGCACAGCGCCGGGGTGCTCTCCCCGGAAAGCAGGGGCTCCGTGTAATACAGCACCAGGCGTTCCGGCGTGGACGCTTTCCCGTCCAGCACCCAGCCGCTTTCCTCTGCCAGCCCGATTTCTATCAGTTCCGGGGAAAGTGTGGTGTCCTTCCTTCCCTCCCCATCCTGCCAGCTCCTGTAAAGAATGACCCTCACATAACTGTCGATGGCGCCGCTGTTGGTGACCCCCAGTTCCTCTGTATACTCTCTTCCCGGCACCAGCCGCCCTTCGCTTTCTGCCAGGGCTGTCAGCAGCAGTCCTGTGCCGGAGTCGCTCCAGCCGTCCTCTATATAATTCCGGTAACTTACCGGTTCTCCATTCTCCGTCAGTGTGACCCCTATGCTGGACACCGTTACTTCCATGGCGTAATTTTCGCTGTAATAAGTCAGTGCCGCCCTGGCGCTCCCCACCGTGCTCAACAGAAGCAGCGCCACGGCAGCGCACAACAGTACCGCCGGGGCCAGTTTCTTCCTTTTCCTCATCATTCATCTACCCCCTGTGCCACACCGTCCTGTCCGTCATACGGGTCCGCCGCCACACTGTCCCAGTCAGCATACGGATTTCCGGCCCCGTCATGAAGCACCGCCGTGCATTCCTGCACCACAATCACATTGAATTCCTCTTCCTCCCCGTCTTCCACCGTCATGGACAGTTTTTCCCGGTGGAGCCGTACCAGCAGCTCCCCGGTGGTTTCCCCCGGCATGACCACCTGCCCGTAATACCAGTATCCATCCTCATCCTGCACCCAGGATTCCCCTTCCTGTGAATATTCCAGGAAATCACGGTATTTCTCTCCGGCAAATACCTTTACCCGGATGTAACAGTCGTTTTCCCCGGTGTTTGTTATGGAGATGTGCTTGGTCCAGTCCCTGACAGTGTCATTGGTTTCCGTCTCCGTAAACCCCAGGCTAAGCTGTACCCGGCCCCCGGCCGATGCGTACGATGTAAAGTAAGCCAGGGCCTGCCCTGCCGTCACTCCCCCTGCCAGCACCAAGGCCACTGCCCCCAACAGCACCGTGCCCGCCGTCTTCTTCCTTTTCATTCCTCTCCGCCCTCCTTACACGTGTTGCCCGGCTCACCGCCGCGCCGCCTCCGGCATCTGCCGCACACCGTTTTCGCCGTGTCCGCATCCGGATGCCGCGGGAAGCTTCTTCCCTCCCCGGGTTTCACTGCTTTTCCCAGGCCAGGTTCTCGTTCCCTTCCCCGTCCTTTCCGTAGGTGAAGTGATTCACCACACCGGTACCGCCCCCGTTCAGGTGCCCGTCGTACTCGTTTTCAAAGGATATCTGCACGGTCCTGCCGGCCTCCGTCACGGCGGTTCCGACCGGGTTCCCCGTGCTCTCACTGTATCCCGCGCCGCTGTACGGTCACCTCTGCACCTGCAGGGATTTTCTCTATTACATGGCTTTTGCTTCCCGGTCCGTCAAAATTCAGCGATACCACGTCACTGTACACCAGCCTTCCCGCCTTCACTGCCTTTACCTCAAACACAAAGGATGCCCCCTTCAGGGTCTCATTGTAGGAAGTGAGCTTTTTTTCCAGGGAAAGGTTCCCGTACAAGTCCTCCTTCTCCGGTTTCAGGCCCGCTTCCACCGGTTCCCTGTCCCCATAGTTCCATACGTCATTCCCGCCGGTCCCGTAATCATTTCCGGGCAGGGACACCAGAAAGGGCAGAAAACGATAGATGCTGCTTTCCGTCTCCAGCGGTTCGGCCAGTACCAGATACATTCCCGTCCGCAGTTTCCCGGTGGTTCCCGCAATCCTTCCCTCTTCCCCTTTCACCACCTCTGCGGAGCCATCGGGTAAGGGCAGGCTGCCGTTTCCTTCCGGGTCTGCCGTTTCCTTCTCCCCAAGAATCGCCGCAGCAGATTCTGCCCATCCGGCCCACTCCCGGGCCGTGGTGCCGGAATCCGCCTCTTCCATTTCTTCCAGTCCTATGCCCCGGTAGTCCGCAAGCACCCGGAAGTGTCCGCCGGCGTCCACCTCCGCAACACGGTACAGGCTCACTGCTATGGAATCCCCTCCGTCAAGGGCTCCTGACAGCTCTCCGTAATATTCTTTATCGTCCGGTGGCACGGCTTCCGGGTTTCCGGTATCCGGCCCGCCGATGTCCAGCGTGAATAGGATCCTGCAGTCATCCTTTTCCGTGTCTATGGCACCGGCGCCGTAAACCGTCCGCGGTATCCATGCCGCCGCGCACATGGCCGCCAGTCCCAGCATGATGCCTGCCGCCCTCGTCCCTTTCCTGTTTCCCTTCATCTGCGTTTCCCGCCTTTCCATAGTCATTCTGCCTGCCGGCTTCCTTTTTCCGGCTCCCTTCCGCCGGGTACCCGGTTCCGGCCCACCGTAAGGTTTTTCGCTTCCCGCCGCCCTGACTCCCGGCTAATCTTCCTTCTTCCGTCCGCGGCTCCCCGGTTTCTTCCCTGTCACGCCCCGTTCTGCCGCCCCTTTCCGGGGCCCCAGAAGGAATCTGAGGAACAGGATCACCAGGAAAGTCACCGATAATCCCAGCACCAGGTAAATCATGTAGTAGTCCTGCACCGCCTCCAGCATGGTTTCCACCGGCGTGCTTTCCGGTTCCTCCTCACCGTTATAGTCCACCCTGCTTCCCCGCACCAGCAGACGGTGAGAGTTCACCCCGTAGGGTGTGCAGGTAAACAGGGTCACATAGTCTCCCCCTGCCTCTGCCTGCAGCGCCTCGCCCAGCGATTTCAGGTCATCTTTGTCCACCATGGGCAGAATCCGGTCCACCTCATAGGCAAACACCTTATCCAGTATGTGGATGTAAAACAAATCCCCCTTGTACAGCCGGTCTATATCCGTAAACAGCCTGGCGCTGGGCAGCCCCCTGTGGGCCGCCAGCACGCTGTGGTTCCCGCTCCCTCCTATGGGGAGTCCCATGCCGCTTAAATGTCCCACTCCGGTCTGGAGCACTTCCTCCCCCGTGCCATGGTACAGCGACAGCTTCAGATCTATCTTCGGTATGGAAAGGTACCCCATGACACCGTCCCCGGAAGGGTTCAGCACCTTCCAATATGCCGTGTCCTCCATTTCCTCCCCTGCTTCCCCAAACACATCCCCGTAAAGGCTGTTCTGTGTGATTTGACGGTTAAAGTCCTGCGCCGCATCCCACTCCCGGGTGTAATCCTCCGGCTCCAGTACCGCCACAGCTTCCTCATAGGTAGTGATCAGCTGGTTCTGCCGATAGGTGTTCCACTGGTCCGACAGCGTAGGGTAACACAGAATTCCCAGGCCTGTGAGAAACAACATGCCCAGAAGGATTTCTGAGATTTTCCTTATCATGGCTCCTCCCCTTTTCCGGCATTATTGTGTTCCCTGTTTTCCGTGCAGTCCTGCCTCCCTGCGGTTTCCCGCTTTCCTTTTTGGATATCCGGCCGGGCGCCTTCTGCGTCCTTTCCGCTCCCTTCCCTTCTCCTTCGCCTCTTTCCGGGTGTTCTGTCCGAAGCTCCCCCTTCCGTTCCCTGCCTCTTCTTCCATCTCCTGTCAGCCAGGTACAGCAAAAATATGAACACTCCTGTCACTGCCAGGCCCACAATAACCCACAACAGATAACTGGTGTGGAGGCTGGGCCCCACAAGCAGGTGCATGGGCTTTTCCCCCTCAATCTCCCCTTCTTCCGTCCGGTGCCCCTGCACCAGAAGACGATGGCTGTTCACCCCGTAGGGTGTACAGGTCAAAAGCGTCACCAAATCTTCTCCCTCCTGAGCTTCCAGGGGGTCTGTGTCCGTTGGTTCCACCACCGTAATTTTGTCTACCTGGTAACAGAGCACCCCGTCCAGAATATACAGGAGGAAGTAATCGCCTTCCTCCAACCGGTCCAGGTCCGTAAAAAGTGCCGCGCTGGGCAGCCCGCGATGGGCAGATATTACCGCGTGCGTTCCCTCCCCTCCCACGGGAAGCGAGCTGCCTGCCAGGTGCCCAGCACCTTTCTGGAGCACATCTTCCTCCGTGGTATGGAATATGGGAAGTTTTACATCTATTTTCGGGATTTCCACATATCCCATCATGCCATCCCCTGCCAGGTTCAGACTGGCCAGGTAGGCCCTGTCCCCTCCTTCCGGCAGCTGCGCCTCAGCCGCCGCGAAAGAATCCGGAAGAATATAGGGAACCAGCGCGTCATTGTAGGCATGCGCCTTCTCCCACTCGCCTTCATAGTCGATTTTTCCCGACTCTTCCATTCCTGAAATCGTTTCCTCGTAGGCAGTAATCAGCTGCGACTGCCGGTACTCATTCCACTGGTTTGCCGCAAACGGGTACAGCAGCAGGGACAAACCGGCTAAAAATAATACGGGTACTATTATTTTTGTAATTCTTTTTTTCATCCGGCCTCTCCCTGTAGCTGTAGTTTTTTTGTTCGTGCCGGCCCCCGGAACCCCGGGAACCGGCTGTGTTTACAGTTTCTTAACCTTTTACTCCTAAGTACGTTTCGTTCTTTCCTGCCTTCTGTGCCGCGTCATATCCGGCAGTTTATGTTTCCCCGGCCCGGAATTCTTTATTTTCCGGACTTTCTGCGGCTTACAAAGTACAGCCCTGCGGCAATGATCATGATGGCGCATCCTCCGATAGTGAATATGGTGGTACCGATGCCGCCGGTGGAAGGAAGGGAAGAAAGTCTTGTATTGGGAATTTCCGTTGTTATGATCTCTGTTACAGTCGTTCCGTCTTCCTTTTGGGTCTCTGTCTGAATCCCCGTCACAGTCTTGTTTTCATCATATGTTGCCTTATAAGTGGTGGAAACCCCGTCAATTGTGATGGTATAATCTTTCAGCGTGCCGTCCTCATTATAATTGGCGGAAATCTCAACCGCATATTCCTTGGTATTCAGTGAAAACCCTTCCGGTGCCTTGGTCTCCTTCAGGGTATAACTGCCCGCATCCAGACCCTTGAAACTCAGATAGCCCTTTGTCTCCTCCTCATTACTTGATGTGGAGGTGTATACCTTATTCGTAGCAGTATTCTTCAGCTCAAACTCTGCCCCGCCCAAAGGTACGATCTTCGTTGTTGTCACTCCATTAACAGTTTCCGATACCACCTCTCCCTTGAGCAGCTCCTTCGTTATGGTATTCCATGTTGCGTCCGAGTCTCCGTAAGGCCTTACGTCAATACCAAATGTATAGGTATACGTGATATCTTCCGTCTCGTTTGTATACGGCTCACCATTGGCATCCGTTCCCGGCTTGTTTGTGTATGTCAGGGTCGCCTTGTTGGTATTAGGGTCAAAATTTATTCCCGCCTTATCTTTGTCCAGCGTGGCATCATATTTTACCACCACATTCCTGACCGTTTTTCTTCCCTCATCGGAAAGAATATAGTCTTTTTTGAAAGTAATGGTGAACCCATTCGCTGCTTTCGTTATTTCATATGTTTTTTCAATTGCCTCTCCGGTTATTTCGGTATTGTCTACATAAACTTTCACCGAATCCTGGTTGAGTGTCAATCCTTCGCTTAATTCGTCCTTCACTTTTACGGTGGCGTTTTCATACTCTTCACTGTAAGAAGGAATGACTGTGTCAATCTGGAAGTAAACTGTCTCTTCTGTTGCCACATCAAAATCTGTCGTAGCGTTTCCGTTCTTATCAACAATTTTTTTGTCAACACTGGGTTTGGTGGACTTTGCGTAGACATCCACCCCATTGATTGTAAAACTGCTGTTGCTGTCCAGAATGCCCCCTTCCAGGGTATTATTGTCTCCGGAAGCATTTGCATAGTAGACACCTACCAGCATGGGATTATAGACATCCGCCGTTCCGGTGATCAGTACCAGCCAGTATCCGGCGCCAAGCTTTGCCGTGTAATCGGCTTTTCCCTTTTCATCCGCATCACCGGTTGTCTTCACTTCTCCCTGGGTAAATCCACTCTCCGAAGTGAGTGCCGTCAGTACGGACGAATCGGCGGCGATATCGGTTATTTCCTCTGCCGTCGGCGCCGTAGCCGTTGCTACGATACTTATTGCCGCATCTCCCTCTCCTACCTTCGCGGATTCATAACCTTTAAATCCTTCTGCACTGTTGGCATCATACACCGGGTTTACAATCCGGTATGCCGTCACGGTTGCATTTGCCTCCACATTTTTTATGGTGACATCGGCTTTGTCATCTGCGCTGGGCTTTCCGGTTATCGTTGTGGAATTGGTAGCGGGTGCCGCAGGCGTCTGGCCCTGCTGGTCATTTTCATCCGCCAGTGCCGTTACCGACATTCCCAGCACCATGGCCATGGCCAGTACCAGACCTAAGATCTTCTTCATCTTTTTCATACTTTTTTCCTTTCTTGTTGTTTGTTTTTGTTTCTTACTGCTGTCTTATCCGTCCGCTGTGTCTTTCCGGCAGTTCCGGACTGTTTCTCCCCGGACTGCCCCGGCCGGGGCGGCTGCCGGAGATGTTCTTCATTTTTCCAACAGGCCACCACCTCCTTCACCGGTGTTTGTTTTTATATGAGACCAGTGACGCCGCCAGCATCAGCAGAATGCCCCCGGTCAGATACCAGTAGATTCCCCTTCCCCCTGTACTGGGAAGTTCGTATATTTTGCTGTTTATAATCGTGATTTCCACCACGTCATCCTTGTCGTTTACCTGAATGGAGCCCACGATATCCTTATCATATTTCCCGTCGTCCACCACGGCCTTCAGACTTCCGTCCGCTTCCCCGGTTACCTCTATCTTGATCATGTCCGGCAGGACCAGGTAGCCCCCGGGCGCCACAACCTCTTTCAGGTAATAGACGGTGCCTGCCTGAAGTCCCTCGAAGGTAACGGTACCGTCAGGGCCGGTTGCCGGACTGTCCTCCCGCGCAAACTTACCGTTGATTCCGGCTGTGGGAGAAGTGTCTTCCTCCCGGCTTTCAGCCGTGCTTCCAGCCGTGCTTCCGGCCGTTTTTCCCGGTTCGGCTTCCCCGCCTCCCGGTACAACCGGATTCGTCCCGTCCTCATCCCGGAAAAGCATGAAGCGCGCTCCCGGCAGACGCTCCCCGTTTTCGTCCACTTTCACCATACGCAGATCCAGCTTGTGGGGCACAAAATAATTTTTAAAAGTGAATGCCAGACTTCCTCCCGCCGTCAGTGTCCCTGTCTGCTCCTGGGTGGTCTTCGCATTTCCCTCCCGGTCGGAAGCAGGCACCACACTGTACTGGGGTGTCCCCGTCACATCCTCCACGATCTTGTAAGTTCCGGGGGCCAGATACGGGAAGCTTGCCGTCTCATCCGCCTTCAGCCGGAAGGTTCCGTCCCTGGTGTCATGGCCGGATTCCCCTATGGTATAGTAGGCCTTCTGGGGCGTCTGACTGCCATCCGGATCCACCTTATATATGGTAAAGCAAAATTCCGTGTCGGAATTTGCCGGCGCTTCCCCGTTTTCCTTCTCCACTCTCTTGGTGACAGTCAGGCCATCCAGGGGGCGGTTGCGAAACTTCCACTCGCTTATGGAGCCGGTGGTGTTGGTATAGCCCACGGGTCTCCCGTCACGGTCCAGCGGATAACTCTGTGTGTAAAACCGTTTTCCCGCCACCGGTGATACGGCAGAGTCTCCTTCCACGGTATCCTTTTCTTCTTCCGGGTTCCGGGCCACTTCCCTGACACTGTATTGCTCCTTTGTGTCAATGCCCACAAAGACTGCCGTCTGACCGAACTTCAGGGTAAACTGCCCTTTTTCATCCGTAATGCGGTATGGCAGGGCTTCTGCGGGTCCGCTTCCGCCCTCTTCCGGGTTCCGGTTCTCATCCCCTATGAGCAGTTGTTTCGTTCCTGTATCGAAAAGGTAGTATTTCGCACCCTGCCAGAGCGTGCTGTCCCCATGCCGCAGTTCAAAGGTAAACTCCGCTTCCGGATCTGCCTCATATCCTGGCTCTGTCTCCTTGGACACTCCGAAGGATGCCTCCGCATTGGTGAATTCCAGCATTGTCCAGGAAACCGTCTTTCCCATCTTTATGGCATCCGTGGTGTAACCGGCCAGCTGCTCCGTCTTATCCGTCAGCCCGGTACTTCCTATGACCCGCCAGTCCTCCGGCAGATTCAGTTCCCTTACCTCATACTGCATTCCCGTGGTGATCTTCCGTCCGTTCACATCCGGCTCCGAGAAAACCGCCTTCTGGTTCGCCTTCAGTGTGAAAATTCCTTCCGCATTTGCCGTGTAATCCTTATCCGTGATTTCTTCCCCGGTATCCGTGTCCCACAGCTGGTATCTGCCCTGAAAGGGCCTGCCGTTGAGAGTCAGCCGGAAAGTAAAGTCCGGATTCCCGGGAAGCACATATCCCGTTTTTCCCAGCACGGGAGCCACCGTCTTCCTGACCTCCAGCACCGCATCCCCGGTGCCGGTTCCCTGGGGAACGTACTCATTGGTGAAGGAAACCGCTGCCGCAATCCCCGTCAGTGTGCCGGAAGCATATGCATTCTGTTCCCCGTCCTTCTCTTCCGGTTTCGCCTGGCGGTATCCTTCTTTCTGCTCCTCCGTCACCCTGTACTCGGCGCCCTCCCGCAGTTCCCGCACATCTTCCGGCAGAAATTCCGCCGTCCAGCCCGCCTTCAGGAAGAAACGGCCCTCCCGGTCCGTCCGGTAAAGTTCCGGCACATTTCCGTTTACCGGTTCGTTGGCGTATCGCTCCACACGTTCCCTGGTACCATCCTCATTTATCTTCCAGGAATAGACATGATACTTTTTGTTTGCGGCCGCCTTCCCGTCCAGGGTAAGCCAAAACCAGAATTCCGTTTCAGCCACTTCCTCCCGGACCTCCTTCGGGATCTCTGCGTTATTCAGGCCAGTTACCGTCTTGGTCACCGACAGGCTGTCGGACTCCACCGGCTCGTTTTCGAAAACTATGGTGGGTACTGTTTTTTCTGCGGTGCTTTCCGCCGCTTCCGCGTCCAGAGGCCCCAGGCTTCCCCCCAGGCAGCAGATGACCGTCAGGAAAGAAATGATTTTTTTCATCCATGGAAACGTCTTCATGTTTTCTTTCAGGGGCCCCCGGCGGGAACCCCCTCTCCTCCTTTCTCTCATCTGCCGGACGATTCAGGTGTCCAGCCATATTCCATGGTGGATTCCTCGCTGGCCCCCCATGGCCGGCCTGCCGGGTCGTCATCCTGGTTCCAGCCCACATGGAATGTTATTGTGGGCGGTTCTCCCAAAAAGAGACTAGTGGCAAACGCATCTTCCATCCCATCCGGTTTTCCGTAAATAAATACTTCCTTAAGATTAGGGCAGAGAGTAAACGCATACCCGTATATTTGCCTCACATACCCCGCAATGTACAGTGTAGTCAGCTGTTCTGCCCCGCCATACGCCCTTTCCCGGATTTCCCCGACGCTGCCGTTGATTGTCACATTTTTCAGATTACGGCAGTTCTGGAACGCTTCTGTGCCGATGATGCCTACCGTCCCATCAATCACCAGGCCGGTCAGGCTGCTCTCCTTGAACGCACCTTGTCCGATTGCCTCCACTTTGCCGTGAATCGTAACCCTTTGCAGGTTTTGATGGCCGGCAAAGCCCTGGCTTTCTATTGTTTCAATCTTTCCGTTTTCTCCGATGACCAGCTCCTTCAGCTGCCGGAAAGCATTCCCGTATTTCCGGCCAACGCTATTTACCGTTCCGTCAATCACCAGGACTTCAACCTCATTGTCCCAGCCAAATGCATTTTCTGCCCCTGCCTCATTCCCGGCATAGTCATGGAATATTACATCTGACAGTACTGTCACTTCCTTTAATCCGGCCCCGGCAAACGCATAGTAATAAACATCTTTTAGATTTTCCGGCAGCGTCAGCTTCTCCAGTCCGGTACATCGCTCAAATGCACTCTTCCCAATCACCTCCAGGGAAGCAGGAAGGTTTACCTCTGTCAGTCCGGAACAGTTGGCAAATGCCAACTCTCCAATTTCCCGCACCCCGGGCATTTCGATGGTTTTCAGGTTCTCACAATAGTAAAACGCACTCTTCCCTATGGTTTTTACACTTTCCGGAAGTGATATTTCCTGCAGACTTCCACATTCATGGAATACAGATTCTTCAATTTCCGTGACTCCTGCCGGAATATTTATGCTCTCCAGTGAAGTACAGACCGCAAATGCACTCTTGCCAATAGACCTTACGCTGTGGGGAATTTTCACACTTCTCACTCCCTCCTGCCGGCGAAATGCCTCCTCGCCGATCCCGGTCACATGGTAGACAATACCGTTCTGCAGAATATACTCCGGAATTTCCACATCATATCCCTGCTCTTCCTTGTACAGCGGCACCCATTCTGTCCCATATGTCCCATCCTCATTTCTGGTAACCTTTGTCACTCCGCCGGCATTGACATCATCTCTGGTCAGGTTGGTCTCCGGCCCCTCCTGCAGGATCCTCTCGATCAGCATCAGGTTATCCCCTGCTTTTTGCAGAATTCCGTCCGCATCATTTTCCTTCTGCAGATTCCCCAGCCGGAAAGCCATTTGGGTACCCGGATCGTCGTCTTCTGCCTCCGACACGGACCACTCCGCATCGCCGGGCAGCTCCAGTTCCGCATATTGTCCGTCCTCAAGCAGGATTTCGCCTCCGCTGCCCGTTTTGTCATCCCTGACAAAGCTGCCGGAATCACTGTCATACACCGTGTAAGTCATTCCCGGCCTGCTGATATAGCCTATGTTATTGGTGTTCTGTCTCAGGAACATGGTAAAAGTTTCGTGATACGGTTTCTCCGTTCTCTTCTCTACCCGGACTTTTGTCTTCTGGTTGGAATTGACAAGAATGGTTGCGTCATTCCAGTCAAGCCCCATGTCATACCTTCCGGCCAGTTCCTCCGTACTGTAACCTACCAGGGTTCCCCAGGCTTCATCCGTTCCTGTTCCCGGCCCCGTAAGTTCCACAAGCCTCAGTCCGCCCTCTCTGAAGCTCCCTGTCAGATTCAAAAATACGCGTTCCTCCAGGAACTGTACTGCCAGGTAAGTATTTTCATCCCTGTCACGGCTCAGGACAATCTTCCCGTCTCTTCCGGTCTTCTGTATTGCCGGGGAGGAACAGTACCTGTCCTCATCCCTGCCTTCCATGATGATGTACTCCACACCTTCCGCAGCGTTCCAGCTTCCGGTCCGTTCACTGTACCTCTCCACGCGCCATACCAGTTCCTTTCCGCTTCCCACGGGATGGGAGCCCGGTGTCATCTGTTTTTCAATTTCCGGCTCCTCCCAGCTCCTGATTTCATTCCGGAGCGTGGCAGCCGGACTGGTGTTTACATTTCCGGAGACGCCCGGTACCCTGGGACTGATCACGTACTTTTCTGTCAGATCCACATAGAACGGATCCACTTCCTCCAGTTCATACTCCGTATCCTCACCCACACTGATGGCATAGGACATACGGGGATTGATGTTGAAGGAACCGCTGTCAAAGGCAAGAATTGCCTCCGCATCACAGTCTGTATCCCTCCATTCAAATTCACTGCTTTCCGTGCCATCGTCATTATAACCATACTGCTTTCTCAGAATTCTCCAGGTATTTTCCCCTTCCTCCGAACCGGGTTCTATCCTGTATATTATGCCGCTTTCTTTCTGGATGCAGGTAATGCTTACTTGTGTTTCCCCGGCAGTCCATGGATTCCAGTCCGTCCAGCTTTCTTCCCCTTTCTTCCTTATCTTCAGATGTACCCTTACATCCAGGGCAGTACTCCTCCAATTGACCCGGTCGGTTTCTTCTGCAAGCGCGAAAAGCTCCCACCGTATTTTTTCCTTCCCTTCTGCTGTCTGGTCAGGACCCTGCATCATCGCCTTCAGCTCATCCACACGTCCCGCCATGCCTGCAAGTTCTTCGCTTGCCTCTGTCCATTCTTCCGGCCACTTCTGCGCCTCATATTCCTTGTCAAGAACCAGCAGCCCCGGCGAGCCATTGAGGAACTCCCCGCTTCCGCCGTTTTCATCAAAGGTTATCTCCATGGGAGCGCCCACGGTCACCCGGACAGCACTGTCCCCAAGGGTCAGTTCTTCTTCCGTTCCCGCAGGTGACAGCTGTGGATATTTTTTCCCCTCATGGTCTTCCTGTACCTCCCAGACAACAAATTTCTCCCCTTCTTTTCCAAGGTCCTCAAAGACTGCCGTCTGCCCTGTTTTCAGAAAGAATCGTCCCATTTCATCTGTGCGATGCTGTACCGGGCTGCCTTGCCCATCCCATTCCGTCAGTTCCCTGCCGTTTTCCAGGAGCCTGTATTCCCGGTTTGCCAGGAAACGGAAATCGTCCCCTGTTCCCTGTGCCAGGATCATGGTAAAGGGCACATCCGCCACATCATCCGAAAGTACGGTTTTGGTAACGGAAAGAGGGCGCCTCAGGTATTGATTCACTATGGTCTCTTCCGCCTTGTCACCGTATACAGGCATGGTAAATTCGATACCTTCGCCCTCTGCCAGGGGCACAAATGTACCTCCCTCCAGCTTCCCGGGCCGGTAATCCCACTCTTCCCCGCTGTCAGGCCTGATCTCCAGAATCCTGTAAACGGCGCCTGCCTCCAGCTTCCCGATCCGGATCACCTTTTCCGCGCACTGCGCGGAGAATCTGCCATCGCTGCCGATAATTCCCCCCGCCGGTACGGACGGTTCCTGGGTCTGATTCCCATCATCCCCTGTTTCTCCCGTTCCGGTTCCTTCCGGTGTTTCATCCGGCTGCGGTTCCGTCTCCCAGCCTTCTTCAGAGTCTGCCGGGCCTTTGTCCTTTTCCACCAGTGTCCAGGTGTTATTGTCCACGGTTCCGTCCACCGGTACCCATTCCCATTTCGTGCCTGTCACATTTCCGTCCGCATCCTTTTCCTGCACTTCCTGCCTCTTCTGCAGCTCAAAGGTAAAAATTTCCGTGCAGTCTTCCGGATCCTGGTTGGCAATCTCCTTGGTCAGGCAAAATTCCCGCCACTTGTAACGGTTCGTTATGACCTGGGATGCCCCCCTGACAGGAACCACTCCCGTAACCGGGTCGTTTATCATCCACATGTCGCTGACCGGACTTCCATTTTCATCCGTATCATAGACTTCCGTCAGTTCGTACTCCGTATTTTCCTTTTCCAGTACAAATGCAAGGATCCAGCCTTCCCGGATGGTGAAGCTTCCATCTTCACCGGTTTTCCGAAATTTTTTATCCCCATTTCCGTCATTTCCCGGAAAATCCAGAATCTCCGGACTGTAACCGTTCAGCCTCACGCTGTCCACCAGGCAGTATTCCAGGGACGCCGGCTGATATTCCCCGTTCTCATCCTTCAGCCTTATCCGGAAAGAAAAGGTCTTGTCTGCCTCTGTCAGTGTCTCTTTGATATCCTCCGGCACATTCTCCAGGTTCTTCCGCACATACAGCACGTTGCGGTAGGTGTTCTTTATGTCATGGAGATATGTGTTCAGTCCGCTTACCTTATTGTTATCAGGATACTTTTCATTATCGTACTCGTCATCCTCCGGTTTCCAGAAAAGGTTCTCCTCTTCCTCCACAATGACATGTTCCGCATCGGCCACACTGTCAAACACGGCCCTCTGGCCTGCCTTCAGGGTGAAATATCCTTGTTCGTCCGACGCATAAGGCCGGTCCTGCACCTGGACATAGCTGTCTTCCGCGCCGTTTTCCCCGGGTATCAGATTCCAGAGCGTATAGGCCTTGTTTGCCAGGGGTGCAGGCACCATCACCGGTTTTCCCGTCTCCCCGTCCAGGATGATATTCCCGTCCGCATCCCTTTCTTCCGTCTCCCGGTAAACACGGAAACGGAAGGACTCCTCCCGGAACATTTCCGGTACCTGGCTCACATCCCGGAAGCTCTTCCTGACTTCCAGGGCATGCCCTGCTCCCAGACGCACACGGACAGACCCGCCATCCAGTGTCACGCCATCTCTTCCGATTCCATTGTCATCCACCGGCACCGAATAATAGGAAGGGTTGTTAAATGCATACCTGAATATTGTATTCTCCCCTGTCTGCGTGTCTTCTTCCCCGGCAGGAGCCCTCATTTCGATCTCGAAGCTCAGGGCATTGCCCTTAGAAAGGACAAACTCCTTCCCGTCCGCGGCATTCCTCAGGTCTACCGCAACGGATCCCACGGTTTCCATGGCCAGGGCCCTTGTGATGGCAGCATCCGCCACATCCCCGGCTTCCGGATAGTCCTCCCTGTACTGCCGCTCCAGGTCGTCCAGCTCCTTCCGGCTGTGGCTGTCCCTATAGTCCCCGATCTTCCCGGCCAGTTCTTCCGGCGTAAGGTTATTTTTATAATTTTGGATAAATTCTTCTTCCTGATACCAGCCGTAGCCATTGTCAGGATTCAGGATATCGGTTACCGGAATTTCACTCTTGTCTGTGTTTTCCGTTCCCAGTTCCGTCATTTGCAGTCCGTCGTCCCCTGATGGCATCCATTTTGTGGTTGCCGCATTTCTGGCAGTGTTGTACCATACCTGCGGCTTTACGCCCAGGCCTTCCAGTCCTGCAAAATTTACCTTCCGGAATGTGCCGTACCATTTCCGGTTTTCCTGGCCAGTGAAATAAGAGCTGTTCTGGTCATCCCTGCCGGCCCTTTCCACCGCCGCATTTTCCAGGTGATCAAACACTACCAGGTCTTTCAGGCCTGCCTGAGGGGTTTCCACCGTGATTTTATAGGTATAGCCTTTTCCCTCTTCCACATAGGCGCTGTCCCCGTAAGTGACAAAAGTGTCAGAATCCGCACGAACTTCCTTGTGAATCACGGAACCTGAGCCGATTGCCTGGTCATCCCTGGCCAGGCAGGCGGCATAAAGGATATTTGCCTCTCTCCCTGCATTGGCCGGATTAATTCCTTTCCCGAAAGGTTTGTATACCCCTGCCGCTCCGGTCTCCGGATCCCGCTCCGGCACAGTGCCCTCCTGGTATACTTTGTAATTCCCTTCCGTCTCGCCCCTTAGTGCGGTATCCGCGTCCGGGGCATATTTTTCCACATCCGGCATAAAGGCGCTGATATTATACTGCTTCTCAACCTGTTCCTTGTCATTCCATGCGTAATAGGCACGGAATGACACGCCCCAGCCTTCCACCCATTTTCCATCCGTATATATGGACGGGTCGTCTTCCGCATATTCCAGCCGGAATGTCACCATGTCCCTGCCGGTGCCCATCCAGTCATCGGTGACTTCCGTGGTCACTGTCACATCCTTTTCGTCCCAGTAGTTGGTCCGCTCCCTGTAATATCCGTAATGATCCAGCTGAGTGATCCTTCCCGCAACCACTTCCACAGAGGGGTCAAAAGTGACGCCATAGGGAAGCAGGTCGTAAAACATCACGTATTTCCTGCCCGGGCTGGCAATCCCCATGTTTCGCAGGTATCCCATGCCCTCCTTGTCATATACCAGGTAACCGTCATAGGCAGTGAGGTAATAGTCAACCAGTACACGGTTTCCCGCCACATCGTTGGTGGTTTTCGCCCTTTTGTAGGACCGGGCTTCCTTTTCCAGGCCATACAAAGTCACGGATGCGGAACCGCGCACGGGAAGGGTTCCTTCCGCGTAAGTGTAGATCTGCCCCCTGCCGCTATTCTCGCCATAAAATGCCTTAGTGTCTTCTTCTATGGGAAAAGTACTCCCGAACTGCTGGTAGAAACTGTCGGTCCCCATCTGGGACAGTTCCTGCCACTCACCATCTTCCTCTGTCCTGTACCTGCCCAGCGCCGCGGAGAAATTCCGCAGTTCCATGGACTCCACGGTCCCTTTCCGGTATGCTTCCATGATCTTCATCAAAGTTTCCGAGGGAGATGCTTTCAGGCAGACATTTACCTCAATGGTACATGCCGTGGTGTGTTCTGCCGTCCCGTGCACTGCCATGACTCTCCAGGGTTCCCTGGCAATTTCCTCCCGGGTAAAGGAGTAAGAGGCCGTGTTTCCGCCTGACCGGCTGACGGGCTGCCCCCCGTTTACCATTACCCAGCTGTTGCGGTCTTCCTCTGTCCACGCTTCCCCTTCCGCTGCAGGCTTTCCGAACATGGCATAGATATATACGCCTCTGTCACTGTCCGGAAATTCCAGGCCGGATGTCACCGACTCGTTTGCGGAGTCATATCCACTGTCCGTCTGGGTGACTTTGACACCTGAATAATAATAATCGTTCCAGTCCAGCTTCACGGGGCCGTTTACGCCCTCCACCCGGCCATCATAAGTGGCATATAAAAAGTCATCTGCCGTGGCCAGTTCATAGCAGCTTCCTTCCCTATAACCGTGCAGGGCACCGTTTTCGTCCGGGCTCCCCTCCTGGTCTTTCGAAGGCACATAATGCGTGGAACCATATCCCGTATATGAACCCTCGCTGCTGAACCAGAGGCTGCCGTAATCCTGCCCTGCCCCTTGTGCCTGACTGTATGCTTCCAGCCAGCTGTCATATCTCTTTTCCGTCTCATTCCGGATATCACTGTATTTGTGTACAATGATCTGGTCCCCACTGTATGTCCAGTTGTAGTCCGCATAGGTATGGCTGGCGCTGGCTTCCTTTTGCGCCGGGTTATCTTTCCCGTCCAGCGGCCTGAAGGTCACGGAAAGATCATTTGCCAGCAGGTCTCCCGTTTCCACAGCGTCTGCCGGGTATGCCAGCACCAGGAAAAAACGCATCCTGGGATTCTTTTCCGTACAGCTTTCTTTCAACGCTGCCGTCAGGGACTCCCTGGCAGCCACAGGCTGTTCCCCTTCACTCTCCGTGGGAATCTGTGGCACCTCTTTTATTTCAAAAGCTTTCCCTTCCTCAACCAGAAGCGGATATGAGGTATTTGTATTGTTCCGATATCCCACCACGCGAAAATCTGACATATTTGTCGGTTTTTCCGTTCCTTCCGCGTTCAGGATGGAAGGATTCTCGGCCAGCTCCATGGTCCAGGGCTGGGTCGCGTTTCCCTGCACCGTCACATCCCATACCGTGTACTTCCAGTTATTAAAATTCTCTCCCCCAAACTCCTCCGGAAGGTCACCGGAAATATAGTTCCTCACCTGGGCCTCCGTGTACAGTCCCGGTGTAAACTGTTTCCCGTTTTCCTTATGCGCTTTCTTTGTAACCCCGGAAATGTTTACGGAAGAATCCACCACTCCGGTCAGCGCCGCACTGGACGCCGCTTCCTTCCACTGGGCCGCAGTCCCATCCGGACTTTCGGGCGTGTCCGCGTTCTTCCTGGTAACCAGGGCCTGCGCCTGCAGCCCCCATTCCGTGCCATCCACGCTTCGCATAATGTCCACGCCCCGATACAGCACCTGCCACATGGCATTGGTTCCCGCGGATATTTTTCTGTAATTGAAAAAGACAAGTTCCGAGTCTTCCGTGGGGCTGCCGCTTTCGTCCGTGTTGCTTATGTAGTAGTTGAATGCCGTATTCCTGCTGTAGGTCCACTGTCCCGGATCGTTCCCGGGAGCCTTCGGCACCGCAATGTCGTTCTCTGCCGGAGTCACAAGGTCTCCTGCCGCCTGGCTGAAGGTGCCCGCTTCCAGTGTCCCTCTGTAACGGAACAGAGCCACGGGGATCCTGATCTCTACGGTTCCTGCCGGAAGGCCTATTTCCGTGTGGAATGTCATGTCATATTTTACATTGGCGTCACCCTTAATCACCATGCTGTTTTCTTCGTCTGTCTGGTAGGAATAGCGGATCCCGAAATCCCAGTCATCCCCCTTGGGACGGATGTCTTCGTCCGGTTCCGTTCCGGTCCCCTCCCCGGGTTCCGCTCCCGGCACAGCCAACGCAAACGCCGCCGCTCCCTTCCACATGGTGGCTCCCACCATGTCCTCCGGCAGTGCGGTCAGTTCCTCTATGGGCATCAAGTCACTGAAATCTTCTTCCTCGCCGGAATCTTCCTCCGGAACCTGGCCGCTTCCGGGCGCAGGTGTGGCTGTGTTGTCCTGAGTTCCGGTTCCGTTTGCATCCATGTTGCCCGGGGTGTTTCCCGTGCCCTCCTGGCTTCCGCTGCCATCATGGGCTCCGTCTTCCGGGCTCCCGCTCCCGGACGGATCCTGGTTTTCATTTCCCGGCTGGTTTTCTTCTTCGTTCCCTCCGCTTCCGTTTCCGCTTTCATTGCTCTCGTTCTCGGACGGGTCCTCGTTTCCATTCCCCGGCGCGCTTTCCTCCCCGGTTCCTGCGGCGCCGGTTCCGTTTTCACTTTCATTGCTCTCGCTTTCGGCTGGATCCTCGTTTCCATTCCCCGGCTCGCTTTCCTCTCCGGTTCCTATGGCGCCGGATCCGTTTTCGCTTTCATTGCTCTCGTTCTCAGATGGATCCTGGTTTCCATTCCCCGGCTGGTTTTCTTCTTCGGTTCCTATGGCGCCGGTTCCGTTTTCGCTTTCATTGCTCTCGCTCTCGGATGGATCCTCGTTTCCATTCCCCGGCTCGCTTTCCTCTCCGGTTCCTGTGGCGCTGGGTCCGTTTTCATCTCCCGTGGCGTCCTCCGGATTTTCAGACTCCCTGACCCTCTGGCTTTCCGCTTCCTCACCATCAGACATAATTCCCCCGCCGTCCACGATTCCCGCTTCCGTGTGTTCCCCGGTTCCTGCCACGGGCAGCCCGGCTGCCATTGCATCTGCCGCCACGTTCGTTACCGCCAGTGCCAGAACCAGCACGGACACCAACACCTTCCTCAACGCCCAATCCTTCCCTCTCATCCTCAGACCCTCCTTGAAACCTTCCCCGGAACTCCGGGTTTCCCGGGGTTCTGCCCCCGTTTACCACATAACCGGCGTTATGCGGTAGATGATATTATTGTAGTCAAGTTGCAAGAGTGCACATGTGAGATATTTCTCTTATAAAAATTTTCCAAACAATATTTTTTAACAGATTTTTTATGACTAAATCTGATATTTTTAATACAATTTTTTAAAAATAACTTTATACTCTGAATATTA
>CAJTLR010000048.1:24550-27947 GCA_910577185.1 uncultured Acetatifactor sp. | reverse complement strand
ACATCTTTACCGATGACAATCCAAGGTTATTTAACATACCGCCAAGGGACTCTAAGGCATGGGAAAAGGAATATGGCAGAAGAACTTCCGTGGAACGCTCCAACAAGCGCGAGAAAGAGGACTATAAATTAGAAGACGGCAGGCACCGCTCAACTAAGATGTGGTACTGCCGCCTCTACGGCATCATGATCCTACAACATCTTGATGCCTGGGAAATGCAATCGGCTGAGGCATTTCAAAAATCATTTGTTTATACCCACTTTTCTCAATTTTCTTTTCCTGCACGATATTCAGTTGTCAATTTTTGGTTGGTATCTCATTCATTGAGATTCCGAGAAGTTATTGTTGAAGAACGGAGGAAAGGATATGGTAGAGATTATGACAGATAAACAATTCAAAACAATTCTCGAAATGGTAGACATGATATTAGACGGGTGCAAAGACTTGGAGGAAGCAAAGAAAAAAATACAAAAGCTGATTGAGAATCAGAGCGGAAAAGAAAAGACTGAATAATCCATCAAAGAGCGGAACTTGCCACCGCTCTTATTGTACCGATTAAAAATTTGTCCGGAATTTTGTCCAGAAAAATAAAAAGCCTTGAAAATTCAAGGCTTTTGGCAATGGAGCATACGGGATTCGAACCCGTGGCCTTAACAATGCGAATGTTACGCGCTCCCAGCTGCGCTAATGCCCCGTCTCTTTTATTATAGCATAAAATAATAAAAAAACAATGGAAAATTTCGTTTCCGGGATAAAAAATGCTTTCTTTTTTGTACTTTATATGGTAATATCAATGTGTCATAAATCCTGAAGACTATAAGGGTTTTCAGGATTATATTTTTGTCATATGGGGAGGTGTGCTTTATATGGCAGCAGTGGAGAAGGCAATAGAGATCGAACGCGCAGAAGAACGGGATATGGAAGGAATTGACAAATTGCTTTGTCAGGTATTGACAGTACATCACAATGGCAGGCCGGATCTGTTCAAAGGGAACACGAAGAAGTATACGGATGGGGAACTTCTGGAAATCATACATGATGACAGAAGGCCTGTATTTGTGGCAAGGGACAAGGATGGAAATGTGCTGGGTTATGCCTTCTGTGCGTTTCAGCAGCACCCGGAAGACAATATACTGACGGATATCAGGACTTTGTATATTGATGATTTGTGTGTGGATGAGGCCTGCAGGGGATATAATATAGGCAGGCGGTTGTATGAATATGTAATTGCCTTCGCCAGAAAGGAAAAGTGTTATAATGTGACATTGAATGTATGGGAATGCAATCCAGGTGCAAAAAGGTTTTATGAGAAATGCGGCCTGGTGCCCCAGAAAACCGGTATGGAGAAGGTATTGTGAATAAGGCAGAAGTGTCACAGGACACAAGGATCGTGGGAATTGTTGCAGTACTTCAGAGAATTTGAAAGAGTTTTCTGCAAAAAAAGCTGCAGACAAAAGAATGAGAGAGGATACGGGACTGACGGAATGACTAGTTTTGACGAGACAATGATTGACAGGGAAGAGAATGACGTGGAATGTGCGGAAGAGGCCCAGATGACGGAACAGGAAGAAAATGACGCGGAGTGTGCGGAAGAGGCCCGGATGACGGAACAGGAAGAAAATGACGCGGAGTGTGCGAAAGAGGCCCGGATGACGGAACAGGAAGAAAATGACGCGGAATGTGCGGAGCCGGATGGAACGATGGAACGGGAAGAGAAAAGCGTGGAAAGTATCGAGCCGAATGAAATGAATCAATGGGAAGAGAGAGGTATGGAGTTAGACGGAATGACGAAATGGGACGAGACAGTGAAGGAAGACGGGACGAAAGAAAGTACGGAGACATTTGTAGATAAGGCAGAAAGTGAGAACGGAACCGAGCAGGGGGAGATGGAACCCGACGAGAAAACAGACACAGATCCGGACAGCCTGGCATCGATTGAACCGATTTTGGACAAGCGAATTGTGAGGGCCGTCAGGGAAATGGGATTTGAAAAGCTGACTCCCATCCAGGTGGAGGCCATTCCCTATCTGCTGGATAACGAAGACATTATCGGTCAGGCGCAGACAGGAACCGGGAAGACGGCGGCATTTGCAATTCCTGCCCTGCAGAAGATTGACCCGGAGCTGAAAAACCTGCAGACTGTCATTCTCTGCCCTACCAGGGAGCTGGCGATTCAGGCGGCAGATGAAATCCGCAATATTGCAAAATATATGCAGGGATTAAAAGTACTTCCCGTTTACGGAGGACAGGAAATCCGCAAACAGATTAACGGACTGAAGGGTACACAGATTATTGTGGGTACCCCGGGACGGGTGATGGATCACATGCGCCGTCACACCATTAAGCTGGATCATGTGAACATGGTGGTGCTGGACGAGGCAGACGAAATGCTGGACATGGGATTTCGGGAAGATATGGAACTGATTCTGGGCGAGATTCCCAATGAGCACCAGACCGCTCTGTTCTCTGCAACTATGCCCCAGCCTATCCTGGAGATAGCAAACCGCTTCCAGAAGAATGCAAGGCTGGTCCGGGTTGCGGCCAGAGAACTGACAATCCCGCTGGTTTCCCAGAGATACTATAAGGTGAAAAGCCAGGATAAAGATGCCGCATGCATCCGCCTGCTGGAGTATTATCAGCCCAAACTCAGCCTGATCTTTTGTAATACAAAGATCAAGGTGGACGAGCTGGCGGAAATGTTGAAAAAAGCCGGTTTTCAGGCAGAAGGCCTGCATGGGGACATGTCCCAGCACCAGAGGGATGTGGCCATGGGGCATTTCCGGAACGGAAGTACGAATATTCTGATTGCCACAGATGTGGCGGCCAGGGGTATCGATGTGGACAATGTGGAGGTAGTCATCAATTATGACATTCCCCAGGACAATGAGTATTATGTGCACCGGATCGGAAGAACCGGACGGGCCGGTAAATCAGGTCGCTCGTTTACCTTTGTGAGCGGCAGGGAAATTTTCCGTGTCCGCCAGATTGAGAAATTCTGCCGGACCACCATTGAGGAGAAAAAGCTTCCGGGGGCTGCCAAAGTGCAGAAGGCAAAAGCGGATAAATATCTGAGCCGGGCATGGGAATTGCGTGAACATGAGGACATAGACCTGATGAAGAGTTATCTTCAGCGGAAAATAGACGCGGAAGAGTGTGATATACTGGAACTGGCGGCAGCGATGCTGAAAATGCAGATCGGCGATCAGGGACCGGAAATTGCAGTGGATGATTATGAAAGCCGCGGCGGGAAGAATGAGCGTGACAGACGCGGCAGGAGAAGACGCGGACGCGGGGAAGACCGTGGAGAAGGGGAAAACCGTGAGAGCCGCAGGAGGCGTGAGCGCGGGGAAGACCGTGGAGAAGGGGAAAACCGTGAGAGCCGCAGGAGGCGTGAGCG
>CAJTLR010000048.1:0-24333 GCA_910577185.1 uncultured Acetatifactor sp. | reverse complement strand
GGAGGCGTGAGCGCGGGGAAGACCGCGGGGAAGGGGAAAACCGTGAGAGCCGCAGAAGGCGCGAGCGCGGGGAAGACCGTGAGGAAGTAGAAAACCGTGAGAGCCGCAGAAGGCGCGAGCGCGGGGAAGACCGTGAGGAAGTAGAAAACCGTGAGAGCCGCAGGAGACGTGAGCGCGGAGAAGAACGGGAAGGCCGCAGAGGCGAAGGCGAGAGCCGCAGAAAGCACGGGCGTGAGGAAGGCCGTGGCCGCCGGGAGCGCGAACGTGTGGAGAGCCGTGACAGCCGCCGGAAACGTGAGCGGGAAGAAAAGCGTGCGGCAAAAGCCCGTGACGTTAGAATGGATGGAAGTGAAAAGGGAATACCGTTTTCCTTTCCTAAAAAGAAGAAAAAGAAACAGGGCTGGTGAAAATGAGAATCGGAATGGGATATGACGTACACAGACTTGCGGAAAACCGAGAATTGATCATGGGCGGCGTAAAAATTCCTTATGAAAAGGGACTTCTTGGGCACTCGGATGCGGATGTACTTCTCCATGCCATTATGGACGCCCTGCTGGGAGCCGCGGCGCTGGGAGATATCGGAAAACATTTTCCGGACACCGACCCTGCATATAAAGGGATTTCGTCCATGATATTGCTGGAGAAGACCGGAAATCTGCTGGCAGGAGAAGGATTTTTCATAGAAAATATTGATGCCACCATTATCGCCCAGGCGCCTAAGATGCGGCCTTATATCGATAATATGCGTAAAAATATTGCGGAGGTCCTGGGCCTGGACGTGGATCATGTGAATGTGAAAGCCACCACGGAGGAAGGACTGGGTTTTACGGGGAAAGGAGAGGGCATTTCTGCCCAGGCAGTCTGTCTGCTGGCATCTCCTTTTGACATGCCCGGACAGCAGGCCGGAGGAAAATGTGCCGGCTGCGGAGGCTGCGGGCTGGCGGAAGCCCGGACCGACAGCTGACATTACGGAATTGTGATATATGAGCACAAACCGGGATGCCCAATTTGCCTCCGAAACCAAAATTTATGCAGAATGGAAGAAACATAGTTTTGCCGCTGCATGAATTTTGATAAAATCATTGACAAAAACAGGTCTTTTGCATATAGTATGAGAAGAAGGAAAGCATATTTCAAATGCAGGGAACGGGAAGAGTACTTTTTCATCGGTAAGGTGTCAGAGAGGGACTGTTAATAAGCTGGAAGCAGTCCTGGCCTGGGGAAAAGGAAGTGCACCCGGGAGCAGGCTTGCCGAGTGATGTTCCGGATAGGCAGGACCCGTAGGCGTGCGTTAAACGTTTTGAGAGAAGGGCGAAAGCCTTTAAAAAGAGTGGGACCGCGGATAAATTCGTCTCTTGGGATGAATTTTCCGTGGTTTTTGTCTTTTATGACATGAAAAGACCGCGGGACGGACTGTTTTCCCTGGGAAAATGAGAATAAGGAGGGCGGTATGGGAATCATCAGTAATATTGCGGAAGAAATCCGGATTATCCGGGAACGGGATCCGGCAATTCATTCCTCCATGGAAGTGTTTTTGTATCCCAGTTTTAAGGTGATGATACATTATCGGATTGCCCACAGGCTGTATGAGAAGGGACATTACTTCTGGGCCAGATGGGTGTCCCAGAGGGGAGTGCGCAAGACGGGGATAGAAATTCATCCCGGCGCGAAGATCGGAAAGGGTTTTTTTATCGATCATGGAAACGGTGTCATTATCGGGGAGACCACTGTGATCGGGGACAATGTGACCCTCTATCAGGGAGTGACCCTGGGAGGAACCGGAAAGGAACACGGAAAAAGACATCCCACCGTGGGCAATAATGTGATGATCAGCGCCGGGGCAAAGGTGCTGGGCTCTTTCACCATAGGCGATAACTCCAAAATCGGCGCGGGAAGCGTTGTGCTCAGCGAGGTGCCTCCCGGTTCCACCGTGGTGGGGGTGCCGGGGCGGGTGGTGAAACGCAATCATATGAGCCTGCCCCAGGAAACCATGAACCAGACGGACCTGCCGGATCCGGTAAAGGAAGATATCGCAAATTTACAGAGGGCCAATTCGGAGATGGTAAACCGTATTCTGGAACTGGAGAGACAGCTGAAACAGGGAGATCGCAGCCCTGCCGGGAACAAGTAGCAGCGTCCTGCCGGACATTGACAGTCTGATAAGTGACAATCGAAACAGTCCCGGAAACAGCCGCACAGTGCAGGGACGGAATCAGGAGGTAAGAAAATGGAGAATAAGTTACAGTTTTACAACACACTCACCAGGAAGGTGGAGCGTTTTATCCCAAACACGGAGGGGAAAGTGGCCATGTACACCTGCGGGCCCACGGTGTATCATTTTGCCCATATCGGCAATTTGAGAAGCTACATTATGCAGGATGTTCTGGAAAAAACGCTCCGGTATCTGGGATATGACGTGAAAAGAGTCATGAATATCACGGATGTGGGACATCTGGCCAGCGATGCGGATACGGGTGCGGACAAGATGGTGGAGGGCGCCAAACGGGAACATAAAACCGTTATGGAAATCGCGAAATTTTATACGGATGCCTTTTTCAGTGACTGTGCCAGATTAAACCTGAAGAGACCGGATGTGGTGGAGCCTGCCACAAACTGTATCCAGGAGTTTATCGGGGTGATAGGGAAGCTGATGGAAAACGGTTTTGCCTATGAGGGAGGCGGAAATATTTATTTTGACACTTCAAAGTTAAAAGAATATTATGTTTTCTCCAACCAGAATGAGAAGGACTTGCTGGTAGGTGTCCGGGATGATGTGGACGAGGATAAAAATAAGAGGAACAAGAGTGATTTTGTGCTTTGGTTTACCAAATCAAAGTTTGAAGACCAGGAGCTGAAATGGGAGAGCCCCTGGGGAGTGGGATATCCGGGCTGGCATATTGAATGTTCCTGCATCAGCATGAAACATCTGGGTGAATACATGGATATTCACTGCGGCGGCGTGGACAATATTTTTCCGCACCATACCAATGAGATTGCCCAGAGTGAGGCCTGTCTGGGGCATAAATGGTGCAATTACTGGTTTCATGTGCACCATCTGACAGACAAGTCCGGCAAGATGAGCAAATCCAAGGGTGATTTTCTTACGCTGTCCCTGCTGGAAAAAAAGGGTTATGACCCGAAGGTATACCGGATGTTCTGCCTGCAGTCCCATTACCGCAAACCGCTTGAATTTTCCTATGAAGTGATGGACAACACGGGTGCTGCCTATGATAAGCTGGTAAAGCGCGTGGGAAGTCTGGGAAAAGAAGGGGAGATAAATGAGGAAAAGCGCAATGCCTATAAGGAAAAATTTGCTGCGGCGCTCTGCGACGATCTGAATACTTCCATGGCCCTGACGGTACTTTACGACATGCTGAAAGAGGACATGTCGGATGCCACAAAATACGCGCTGGCGGAAAGCTTTGACCAGGTTCTTTCCCTGGATCTGACCACTGCCCATGCCGCGAAGGAATCGGCAGGCGGGGTGGATGCGGAACTGGAAAGCTATGTTCTGGAAAAAATTGAGGAACGTAAAACGGCAAAGAAGGCAAAGGACTTTGCAAAGGCGGATGCCATACGGAGTGAACTGATGGAGCGGGGAATCATTCTGGAGGACACCCGGGAGGGAGTTAAATGGAAGAAGGCATAAAGGAGATAGATCTTCCGGGCCGGGAGCAGGATCATATGGAAAAATTTCCGGAGACCGGGGAAGGGGGACGGGCAGCCTGCAGCCTGCAGGAGGAAATTGCCAGGGTATTTTCCGGGAAAAAACAGGATATCCGCACTTATTCGCCTCTGACGCTGGCATATGTGGGCGATGCGGTCTATGACCTGATTATCCGCACGGCGGTAGTGGGACGGGCAAACCGCCCTGCAAATGACCTGCATCATATCACCGTGAAATATGTCAGTGCGCCTGCCCAGGCAAAAATGGTACAAGCGCTTTCAGGGCATTTTTCGGAAGAAGAGGAATCTGTATACCGTAGGGGAAGAAATGCAAAACCACACACCATGGCAAAAAACGCCAGCGTTTCGGATTACCTGAAGGCTACCGGATTCGAGGCGGTTCTGGGGTATCTGTACCTGACCGGCCGCATGGACAGGGTGCTGTTTCTGGTGAAGGAAGGCATCCGGCTGGCCGGACTGGAACCCATATAAAGAGGGGGCGGAAAAAAGCCTGCAGGAACCAGGAAATCGGAAGAATCCGGAAGCCTGCGGCAGGCTATAAGGGATAGAAAAAGCGCGGGAAATCCTGCGGGAAGAAGCGCACGGAAAAATCAGGAGGAACCAGGAAAATATGGAGAAAAAGAAAATGGCATATACAGAATTCACGATAGAAGGCCGGAACGCGGTAATGGAAGCATTCCGCTCCGGCAAGACCATAGACAAACTGTATGTACTGGACGGCTGCCAGGACGGCCCGGTACTGAATATCAAAAGAGAGGCAAAAAAACATGACACCATCTTAAAATATGTGACAAAAGAGCGTCTGGACCAGATCTCGGAGACAGGAAAGCATCAGGGCGTGATCGCCGTTGCGGCCGCCTATGAATACGCATCCGTGGAAGACATTCTCGGGGCGGCCAGGGAGAAAGGGGAAGATCCCTTTTTGATTCTGCTGGATAATATTGAGGATCCCCATAACCTGGGCGCCGTGATCCGTACCGCCAACCTGGCCGGCGCCCATGGGGTGATTATCCCGAAAAACCGGGCTGTGGGCCTGACGGCGGCGGTGGCAAGGACATCTGCCGGCGCCCTGAATTACACACCGGTGGCGAAGGTGACGAATCTGGCCAAGACCATAGAGGAACTGAAAAAACAGGGGCTGTGGTTTGTGTGCGCGGATATGAGCGGCACTGTTATGTATCAGGTTGACCTGAAAGGCCCCATTGGACTGGTTATCGGAAGTGAGGGAGAAGGCGTGGGCAGGCTGGTGAAAGAAAAATGCGACATGACTGCCGCCATTCCCATGAAGGGAGACATCGATTCCCTGAATGCATCCGTGGCGGCAGGCGTGCTGGCCTTCGAGATTGTGCGGCAGAGAGGATTTAACTGACAGCCGGATAGGGGAATGGAAGCAGTGACAGACAGATATGCGAATTACAGACAATACAGTGACGGGGAACTGATTGACCGCCTGCGCCGTGGAGAAACGCCCGTAATGGACTACATCTGCGACAAATACAAGAACCTGGTGCGCAGCAAAGCGAAATCAATGTTTATCCTGGGTGCGGACAATGAGGACCTGATCCAGGAGGGCATGATAGGACTGTTCAAGGCCGTGAGGGACTATGACATCGGCAGGGATGCCAGTTTCAGCACATTTGCGGAACTGTGCATCAACCGTCAGATGTATACGGCGGTGCAGGCGTCCAGAAGGCAGAAACATTTTCCACTGAATACCTATGTGCCCCTGGACAGTGAATCTGCCGGTGATGACCGGGAAGGGCTCAACCTGGCGGAACTTCTGGCAGACAGGAGCGAGCTCAGCCCCGAGGAAATGTTCCTGGACAAAGAGAGAGTGAGTTATCTGGAAAAAACCATAGAGGAGGAACTGAGTGATTTTGAAAAACAAGTCCTGGACCTTTATATCACGGGCATGAGTTACAGCCAGATTGCCAGGGTACTGGGAAGAGACGAGAAGGCCACGGACAATGCCCTGCAGCGCCTGAAGGCAAAGATCAGGAAAATGCTTTAAGTTTTATAATTATTTTAGAAAAAGTACAGACTCCTTCTATTGACATCAAAGAGTGGGAAGCATATAATCAAGCACGTAAAAAACCGACTGACCGGTCGGACGGCAGAAGAAGGAGCGGATATGATTTCAAAATTCAGTGTGAAAAAGCCATATACGGTGCTGGTGGGAGTGGTGCTGGCAATTGTTCTGGGAGTGGTGTCCTTTACCAGGATGACAGCGGACCTGCTGCCCAATATCAGCCTTCCCTATGTGATTGTGATGACGACTTACCCTGGCGCAAGCCCGGAGACTGTGGAAGCGGCGGTGACCCAGCCGGTGGAGGCATCCATGGCCACGGTGAGCAATATTGAGAGTATCAGTTCCGTGTCCAATGAAAATTATTCCATGGTGGTGCTGGAGTTTGCGCAGACCGCCGATATGAACGCGGTATCCCTGGAAATCAGGGAAAGCCTTGACCAGATCAAGAGCTACTGGGACGAATCCATCGGAAATCCGATTATTATGAAACTGAATCCGGACATGCTTCCCATTATGATCGCGGCAGTGGGGGTGGAAGGCATGGACAACGGACAGATCAGTACATATGTGCAGGACTGGGTCATGCCGGAACTGGAGAGCATTGAGGGTGTGGCCAGCGTCAGCGCCACCGGTCTGCTGGAGGAGAGCGTGAATGTCATCATCCGGCAGGATAAGGTGGATGCCGTCAATGAGAAGGTATATGCCGCCATCGACGAGAAGATGCGGGAAGCAGAAGAGGAGCTGGAGGATGGCCGCAGGGAGCTGGAAGACGGTGAGAAAGAGCTGGAGGACGGCAAAAAGGAAATATACAGCGGCAAGCGGGAAATAAACAGCGGGAAGGCAGAGCTGGAGGACGGTAAAAAAGAACTGCAGGAAAAGAAGGACGAGACTTCCCAGATGCTGGCCGAGACCAAAACAGAGCTGCTGACAGCCAAATCCGACCTGGAAGCCGCCAAAATCAGCATGACCACGGACCTGGCCACCGCCAGGCAGCTCAGTGAGGGGATCGCGCAGATCAATGCCCTCACGGACATTCTGATCAATGCGCCGGAGCTGTATCTCAGGGGCTATCAGGCGCTGTATGAAAGCATTTACGGAGAAAATCCCGACCCGGAGGCAGAGGCCAGGGCCAGGCAGGAAATCAATGACTTAAAGGCCGCCTATCTGGGCAGCGAGATTATTTCCCAGATAAAGGGAACGGATGCCCAGCTGGACGAAATGCTGCTTCAGCTGGAGAATACGGACTGGGCGGACTGTGAAAATTTCGTCTCCGTCACGGCTGTGCTGACCCTGATGAGCCAGGGCGGCTCCAACCAGATTGTGGCCCAGAGGGAAAAGCTGGAAAGCGCCCTGAATGCCCTGACCAACGGACTGGGACTGGAGGCCTATGAACAGATTGCGGAGGAGACCCTGGCAACCCTGGAGGAACAGCTTTCCCTGGTGAACGCAGGACTGGTGGAAGTGGAAAAAGGGCAGCTGGAGGCGGCGCTTGGATTTGCGGAGGCCAATTCCCAGATTGCCCTGGGGGAATACCAGATGAAGATGGCAGAAAGCCAGCTGGACGCGGCCCTGGAGCAGATGAAAACCGGGGAGGAACAGCTGGAAAGCGCCAGGGAACAGCTGGAAGAGGGGGAAAAGCAGCTGGAGGACGCCAGGGAAGCCGCTTATGAGCAGGCCGATATGACAAATATTGTCACGGTTGACACCATAAAAAGCCTGCTGACAGCCCAGAACTTTTCCATGCCTGCGGGATATGTGACCGAGGAGGGAGTCAGCTACATGGTGCGCGTGGGCGACAAGCCTTCCACGGCGGAAGAGCTGCAGGAAATGCCCCTGATGGACCTGCACATGGACGGGGTACCGGTGATCACACTGGGAGACGTGGCGGATGTGTTCTACACGGACAATTCGGAAGAGATCTACGCCAATGTGGACGGCAGTGCGGGAATCATGCTGACCATCCAGAAACAGACGGGATATTCCACCGGCCAGGTGTCAGACCTGCTGGGAGAGCGTTTCCGGGAGATGATGGCAGAAAATGAGGATTTGACCCTGATCACGCTCATGGACCAGGGAATTTACATTGACCTTGTGATGGATTCCATCCTGGACAATATTTTGTTCGGCGGCGTGCTGGCCATTCTGATTCTGCTGATCTTCCTGAAGGATGTCAGGCCCACCATTGTAGTTGCGTTCTCCATTCCGGTGAGCCTTGTGACAGCCGTGGTCTGCATGTATTTCAGCGGTGTGACCCTGAATATTATCTCCCTTTCGGGCCTGGCGCTGGGGATCGGAATGCTGGTGGATAATTCCATTGTGGTGATTGAAAATATATACCGCCTGCGCAGTGAGGGGTATTCCGTAAAGGATGCCGCCATGGAGGGTGCCAGAGAGGTGGCAGGGGCCATTGCGGCATCCACCCTGACCACAGTCTGTGTGTTCCTGCCCATTGTGTTTACGGAGGGAATTACCAGACAGCTGTTTGTGGACATGGGACTGACCATCGCCTACTCCCTGCTGGCCAGCCTTGTAATCGCCCTGACCGTGGTTCCCGCCATGTCCTCCAAAATTATGGTACGGACAAAGGTGCAGAAGGAGAGCAGATTCTTTGGCGCCATACTGGACGGATACGAAAAGCTGCTGGGCCTTTCCCTGAAAGTAAAACCCCTGGTGCTGCTGATTGTGCTGGCGCTGCTGGCAGGCAGTATCGGACTTGCCTTTACCAATGGCACGGCCTTTATGTCGGACATGGATTCCACCCAGCTGACGGTGAATGTAAAGCTGCCGGAGGAGGCCACCCTGCAGGAGACCGGTGAGCTGACGGACAAGGTGGTGGAAGCGATTTTTACCATAGAGGATGTACAGAATGTGGGAGCCATGTCCAGCAGTACCAATATGTCCATGCTGGGCGGTGGCGGAGGCAGCACCAATTCCGCCACCATCTATGTGGTGACCAGGGAAGACAAGACCATGAGCAATGAAGAGATCGGCCGTCTGATCAGGGAAAAGACGCAGGGGCTGGAAGCCGAGATTACGGTGGACACGTCAAGCATGGATATGAGCGCCATGGGGGGAAGCGGCATTTCCGTTCAGGTGCGGGGCCGTGACCTGGATACCCTGCGGCGCATTGCGGGGGAAGTGGCAGCCATAGTGGAGAGTGTGGAGGGAACGGCAGATGTCAGCGACGGTCTGGAAGATGCCGACGAGGAGCTGCGCATTCTGATCGACCGGGAGGAAGCGGTGCATTACGGGCTCACAGTGGCCCAGGTATTCTCCCAGCTTTATGCCAGACTGGCAGAAGCGTCCAGCGCCACCACACTTGTGGCTGCGGATAAAGACTACAATGTGTATGTCATGAACGGAAATGACATTGAACTGACACGGGAACTGGTGAGGGATCTGGAGATTGACGGCACCGACGAAGAAGGAAATAAAGTGAAGATACCCCTGGAGGATATTGCGGATTTTGAGACCACGGAGGCATTAAGCTCCATCAGCCGTGCCGATCAGACCCGGTATATTTCCGTGTCCGCCGCCATTGCGGAAGGCTATAATGTGGGCCTGGTTTCCTCCGCTGTGGAAGACAAACTGGCGGGATATGAGCTTCCCTCCGGTTATCAGCTGGTTTCTTCCGGCGAGAATGAGATGATTGTGGATGCCATGGAACAGATCATGCTAATGCTGTTATTGGCGGTGCTGTTCATGTATCTGATTATGGTGGCCCAGTTCCAGTCCCTGCTGTCACCCTTCATCATCATGTTTACCATCCCGCTGGCTTTTACCGGCGGATTTATGGGACTGTATGTGAGCGGCAGCGAGGTGAGTGTCATCGCCATGATCGGATTCGTCATGCTGGCCGGTATCATAGTCAATAACGGGATTGTGATTATTGACTATATGAACCAGCTGCGGGAAAACGGCATGGAAAAACGCCAGGCAATTCTCACGGCAGGCCGTACCAGGCTGCGGCCGGTTCTGATGACTGCCCTGACCACCATTCTGGCTTTGTCCACCATGGTTTTCAGCAATGACATGGGATCGGAGATGGCCAGACCCATGGCCGTTGTCACCATAGGAGGCCTGACATACGGCACTTTGCTGACGCTGGTGGTGATACCCTGCATTTATGATCTTATGATCAGGGAGAAGAAAATTAAGATAACCGAGAAGTCAGAGTGAGCCCGGAACAGACACAGAGGCAGCATGGGCAGACGGGATTCGGAAGGGCCGGGATGCCGGCGCACGGGAGAACAGGAACAAGAGTAAGGAAATGGGAAAGACAGGAAAGATAGCAAATTATGAAGATATCCGGCAGCTGCCCCCGAAGGTGCGCCAGATGTACATTGCGGTGATTCAGATGCTGGAAGAAGGGGCAGATCCGGCAAATATCCGTGTTTCCACCATAACCGAAAAGGCAGGGATCGGAAAGGGCACGGCATATGAATACTTTGACTCCAAAGAGGAAATTGTGGCCGGCGCCATAGTGTACCAGGTACAGTGTGTATTTGACTGGCTGGGAAGCGCGCTGGAGGAAAAGGCGGGATTCCGGGAACAAATTCAGTTTCTTCTGGATGAGATTGAGAAAAAGGATGGACAGAAGAACTGCTTTTTCCGTTTTTTCCATATGATGGCAGATAATTCGGAGTTCAGTCTGCTGGTCAGGGAAAAAATGATGACGGAGGCCTTTTTGCCCGGTCTGCCCACCAGTGTATTCGCGAAAATGCTGCAAAGAGGTGTGGAGAGGGGAGAGTTGCGCAGGGAGATTCCCATGGATTACATGATACACTGTGTGTTTTCCCATCTGTTGATTTACATGCTTGCCATCACTTCGGGGGGGCTTTTCAGAATAGATACGGATTCCATACGCTCAATGGCATACCAGGGGATACTGAATGAGCTGGAAGATAGAAATAATATATAATTTCTTTGCTTTGGCTTTATAGTTTTTTAGAGATTAATTATAAAATAGACACAGTTTGGACACATTTTATCTGTATGATAAATATCAGATAGTTGATGAACTCACTATCTCCCCCCTCATAAGATAATAGTGGAGAGGTTCCGGTGAAAGCCGGAACCTTTTCGCGTGTACAGCTTTTGTGCAGAGGAAATATACCGTCAGGGGGCGCGCGGCGTGTTCGGCTCTGCCCGTTTTTCGGTTATGGACCGCCGCTGCGCCGGGGCGTTTTTTGCAGGTCCGGACTTTTCGCGGATTGTGGATTGCGTATTTCCCTGAAAGGGGATATAATGGGGAATATGGAAGCGACAAAAGAAAAGGCGGAAGGCCGGGACGGGGGTTAGGATGAGGTATGATTTTGACAGAGTTGTGGACAGACGGGGAACAAACTGCGTCAAGTATGATTTTGCAGAGGAATATCATATGTCGGAAGATATGATTCCCATGTGGGTTGCGGACATGGACTGGCAGGTTCCGGTGCAGGTGCAGGAGAGTCTGGAAGCGGTGGTGAGACATGGGATCATGGGATACAGTGACGGAAAGGATTCCTATTTTCAGGCAGTTTCAGGCTGGATGGCAGCTTATCACAACTGGCATGTGGAGCAGGAATGGATGGTGCGGACGCCAGGTATTGTATTTGCGGTGGCCACGGCGGTAAAGGCATTTACTAAAGAAGGGGATGGTGTCATGATCCAGACACCGGTCTATTATCCTTTCGGCCAGATGATAGAGGCCAACGGCAGGGTGGTGGTGGACAATACACTGCGGGAAGAGAACGGAAGATATACCATGGATTTTGAGGACATGGACCGGAAGCTGGCATCCGGCCATGTCAAAGTGTTTATTCTGTGCAATCCGCACAATCCCGTGGGCAGGGTCTGGACCGGGGAGGAACTGCGCCGGCTGGGAGAAATCTGTCTCAGGCACGGGGTTACCATTGTCAGTGATGAGATTCACCATGATTTTGTATTTCCGGGGCATAAACATGTGGTTCTGGCGGGTATGGATGAACGGTTTCTGGATATCACGGTCACCTGCACCGCCCCCAGCAAAACTTTTAATATTGCAGGACTGCAGGCATCCAATATTTTTATTGCAAATCCCGGGCTGCGCACCGCCTTTGAGGAGGAGATCAGAAAGACAGGCTACAGCTCACTGAACAGGATGGCGCTGGCAGCCTGCGAGAGCGCATATCTGTATGGCAGGGACTGGCTGGACCAGCTTCTTGTTTATCTGAAGGGAAATCTTGACTTTGCGCGGGATTATATCTCTCGTGAGATTCCGGGCGTGAAGCTGACGGAGCCGGAGGGAACTTATCTTTTATGGCTGGACTGCAGGGAACTGGGGCTGAATCATGAGGAACTGGAAAACCTCATGGTAAGGGATGCCCGGCTGTGGCTGGACGGCGGGAAGATGTTCGGGGAAAGCGGCTGCGGTTTCCAGCGGGTGAACATGGCCTGCCCCAGGAAGGTTCTGGAGGAGGCGCTTGCCAGGCTGGCCGGGGCAGTGAAGGCGCTGCCGGCAAAGTCCTGAAATAAGAGGAATTTTCACGTACATATTGTTACAAATGTAACAGCCGGGCGCCTGTCCGGACTGTTGCACACAAAGCCATGGAAAAGGAAATTGCCCAACAATGCAAAAAAGAAAATCGGTGACAAAAGAAGCGGAAATGATTTCGGCAAAAGCCCCAAATACACAGGAAGAACCGGCAGGGAAGGAATATATTGTGCTGAACCGTCAGGAGGAAGATCCGGCAGAAGGGGATGAGCCGGAAGGCAGAAGGCCGGGTTACTGGGAGCCTGCGAAGTATCAGTATTTCAGCACCGGTGCCATGCGAAAGGACATGCGGCTGACCAAAGCCATCACCCAGAAGGGGGAAAAGCTGAGGGAAGAGGGGAAAGTCAGCCTGACAAGAATAGACAGCGGATATGTGGACGGCAGGAATGACCTGATCGCGGAAGCCATAGGGACAGGGCGCGAGGGCAGAACGGAATTTCCGGTTCACATGGTTTTCAACAGGGATTCCGTGCTGTATTCGGAATGCCAGTGCGTGGAATGCAGGAGGCATTACTATTCCCGGTATTACCGGCGGGAGTACTGTGCTTACCTGGCAGCCTTTATGACACTGGTGGAGGAGCGCCTGCAGGAAGATACAGGGCTGGGGGACGCCACGGATAAACGTGCGGCAGTTTTGATGCATGCGTTTCTGGAGCAGCGGGCCAACAATGTGGTTTCGGATACCACGGGGAAAGCGGAGAGTCTGCACCTGATTCCCCGCCTGACGCTTAAAACGGGTGATCTGGCAGTGTCGTTTAAGATCGGGGAAAAGAAGCTGTTCGTGGTGAAGGATCTGTTTGACTTTTACGAAAATGTACAGGAATCCAAGACTGCGGTTTACGGAAACAATACCAGTTTCAGCCATAATATCAGCCATTTTACGGAGGATTCCAAAAAGTGGATAGAATATATCGGCAGAATCGTGAAGGAAGAGCTGGATTTTGAGAGAAGAATGATAGAGGCCCGGAATTATTCCAGAAAGGCGGCATCCAAAAACGGAGAGTTTGCCATTTTCGGATGGAGACTGGATGAGTTTTACCGCCTGGTGGGAAAAGAGGGCTTTGAGTATGAGGACAAAGAAAGCGAAAAAAGGCAGAAAGTTCTTTTGCACACGGAGGAGCGGAATCCGAAGATTACCCTGACCATTCGGAAAAACGATATGGGTGACACAAGGGCTTTCCACGGCATCAGCGTGGACTGCAGAATGCCCCGGTTTCACTATGGTGTGGGCACGGGCTACTATATCAGCGAGGATGCCTTCTGCAGGGTGGACGAGGAATTTATGAAACGGATCCGGACACTGGCGCAGTTTTGCCCCAACGGGGCCATGAGCTTTCAGGTGGGAAGGAATTACCTGGCCAGATTTTACTACACGGTGCTCCCACTGCTGGAGGGCGTGGTGGATATTATGGAGGAAAACGCCCAGGAAATTGAGGCATATCTTCCGCCCCAGGCCAGATTTGTATTTTATCTGGATGCGGAGGAACAGAATATGGTATGCCGTGTGGCGGCAAGATACGGTGAGAGGGAATTTCCCGTGTCCGACGTCCATTCTCCTCCGGAGGAGCCCATAGAGACTTTCCGGGAGAAAGCCAGGGAGGATGAGATCATGTACCTGGCGCAGCAGTGGTTTCCCTACTGGGACGAGAAAAAAAAGGAACGCCACTGCGGCCAGGAGGAAGAACTGATGTACCGGGTGCTGGACAAAGGGGTGGAGGCACTGCTGGCACTGGGGGAAGTGCAGTGCACCAGACGTTTCACCAGCCTGAATATTGGCCGCAGGGTGCGTATGAGCGTGGGGATATCGGTTTCCCGGGATCTTCTGAACCTGAATATCGAAACCAGGGACGTACCTCCGGAGGAGCTGCTGGAGATTCTGAAAAGCTACAGGCAAAAGAAAAAGTATTACCGCCTGAAAAACGGCGATTTCTTAAGCCTTGACGAGGAAAATTCCCTGCAGACCCTGGCGGAGATGATGGAAACCCTGCGGATGTCGCCCAGGGAACTGATGAAAGGGGATGTGAGAATCCCCCTTTACCGGGCGCTGTATCTGGACAAGCTGCTTGAGAAAAACGAAGAGATTTACAGCAGCAGGGACAGTTATTTCCGCGAGATGGTAAAGAATTTCAAGACCGTCAATGACGCGGATTTTGAAGAACCGCCTTCCCTGAGCGGTATTATGAGGGGATACCAGAGGAACGGCTATCGCTGGCTTAGGATGCTGGAGGCATACCGGCTGGGAGGAATCCTGGCAGACGACATGGGCCTGGGCAAGACGCTGCAGGTGCTGGCGGTGCTTCTGAGTGCAAAACTGGAGGGGAAGGGGGAGACTTCCATTGTGGTGGCGCCGGCCTCCCTTGTATACAACTGGGGGGAGGAGATCAAAGCCTACACGCCGGAGCTTTCCTGCTGCTTTATCACCGGCACCCAGGAGGAGAGAAGGCAGAAGCTGGAGCAGTACGGAAATTTTGACGTAATTGTGACATCTTATGATCTGTTAAAGAGAGATATTGAGTACTATGAGGAAAAAGAATTCCATTACCAGATCATCGACGAGGCACAGTATATCAAAAACCATACCACTGCGGCGGCCAAGGCGGTGAAGGTGGTAAAAAGCCGTACCAGATATGCGCTGACGGGAACGCCCATCGAGAACAGGCTCAGCGAGCTGTGGAGCATTTTTGATTTCCTGATGCCGGGATATCTGTACGGATATGATGTGTTCCGGAATGATTTTGAGGCGCCCATTGTGAAAAATGAGGACCAGGCCGCCCTGGAGAGACTGCAGAGAATGACTTCCCCCTTTATTCTGCGGAGGATGAAGGAAAATGTACTGCGGGATCTTCCCGAAAAGCTGGAGGAAAACCGGTATGTGAAATTCGAATCCCGGCAGCAGAAGCTCTATGATGCCCAGGTGGTGCATATGAAGCAGAAAGTGGTCATGCAGGATGCCCAGGAGTTCCAGAGGAACAAGATACAGATTCTTGCCGAACTGATGAAGCTTCGCCAGATCTGCTGTGATCCGGGTCTGTGCTTTGAAAATTACAATGGGGAGTCCGCGAAACTGGATGCCTGCGTGGATCTGGTGCGCAGCGCCGCGGAGGGAGGGCACAAGATCCTGCTGTTTTCCCAGTTTACCTCCATGCTGGACTTGATCGCAAAACGGCTGGAAGAAGAAAAAATGAGTTTTTACACCATAACCGGCGCCACGCCCAAGGAGAAAAGACTGCAGCTGGTAAAGACATTCAACAGGGACGACACGAAAGTATTTCTGATCTCCCTGAAAGCAGGGGGCGTGGGTCTGAACCTGACCGGGGCGGATGTGGTCATCCACTATGATCCCTGGTGGAATCTGGCAGTGCAGAACCAGGCCACGGACCGCACCCACCGCATCGGGCAGACCAAGATGGTGGTGGTGTACAGACTGATTGCCAAGGGCACCATTGAAGAAAAAATCCAGGAACTTCAGGAGAGCAAGAGAGCGCTGTCGGAACAGATTATCCAGGGGGATGCCGGCCAGCTGGGAGGGATGTCCAGGGAGGACTTTATTGCGCTGTTATCATAAGCCGGGCAGGACAGTCCTGCCGGAAATCAATCATGAAACATGCTCCAGGCTGCGGACATTAAAAGTTTTATGCATATTTTTCCAGTCTTGTCCATATACTTGTAGAAAAGGGTTGAAAGCAATCCGGTGAAAGGAGACGTCTATGGCAAGAGGACAGCGTAAAAGCATTGAAGAAAAGATCACGGCAAAAGAGGAACTGATAGAGGCGCTGATGACCCGGGTGGAGTCGGAGAAGCGGGAACTGGAGGAACTTTATCAGGAGAAGCGCAAAAAGGAGCTGGAAGCGGTCAGCGATATCATTGATGAGTCCGGACTGGAGCCGGAGGAAGTGGTACAAGTGTTGCAGCAATATCTGGAAAGCAGGGAAGAGGCGGCTTCCTAAAATAATGTCACAAAAGCCATGCGGAGGGAGGATTGCCGGCTGCATGGCTTTTTTTATGCGCAGGCCCGTGCAGAGGAAGTATGCCGCTAAAGCGGCGCACGGGCCGCGCGGCGAGTAGTGGAAAAGAACATTCCCCTACTCGATTGTATAGGGCGCGTAAGGAAATCAGCCGCTAAAGCGGCGCACGGGCCGCGCGACGAGTAGTGGAGAAGAACATTCCCCTACTCGATTGTATAGGGCGCGTAAGGAAATCAGCAGCGAAAGCTGCACGCGAAACAAAATAATACAGAAAAAACGTTTATCCGGGCAAAATATTACATTGTGTTTTTTACGGGAAGAGCCTATACTTTTTCAACATACAATGGGTATCAGGCGTGTTGCCGGGAAAGAGGTTTTTTATGACAAAAGATATGACAAAAGGCTCCCCCATGAAGCTGATTCTGGGATTTTCCATTCCGCTTTTCTTCGGTTTTCTTTTCCAGCAGCTATACAGCCTGGTGGATACGGTGATTGTGGGGCGGTTTCTGGGCACGGACAATCTGGCGGCAGTGGGGGCAACCGGTTCCATCAATTTTCTGATCATCGGTTTCTGCATGGGTGTGTGCAGCGGATTTTCCATTCCCTTGTCCCATAAATTCGGAGCAGGGGACCATGAGGGACTGCGGAAATATGCGGCAAACTGTGTGTGGCTGGCCATTTGCTTTGCGGTGGTGCTGACTCTGGTGACCACTTTGCTCACCAGGCAGATTCTGGTGTGGATGAGAACGCCCGAAAATATTATTGACCGGTCTTATGCTTATATCTGGGTGATTTTCCTGGGAATTCCGGTGACATTTCTGTACAATATGACTTCCGGTGTCATCCGTGCGCTGGGGGACAGCAGGACGCCGGTAATCTTTCTGGTGATGTCCTCTTTTCTGAATGTGGGGCTGGATCTGTTCTTTATTGTGAGCCTCCAGGCAGGTGTGCAGGGTGCGGCCTGGGCAACGGTAATTTCCCAGGGTGTGTCCGGCGTGTGCTGCCTTCTTTTTATGGTAAAAAAATTTGAGATCCTGCGGATTCGCAAAGAAGAGTGGAAGCCTGACCGGCATCTGATGCGGGTGCTCTGCGGCATGGGCATTCCCATGGGCCTGCAGTACTCTGTGACGGCCATAGGCAGTGTCATTCTGCAGAGTGCCACCAATACGCTGGGTTCGGATGCGGTGGCAGCGGTGACGGCATCCGGAAGAATCAGCGGATTTCTGGCATGTCCTTTCGAAGCCCTGGGTTCTACCATGGCCACCTACGGCGGACAGAATGTGGGGGCAGGAAAACTTCACCGGATCCGTCAGGGCCTGAGGGCATGTATCCGCCTGGGGGCGGGCTATGCCGTCATTGCGCTGCTTATTATTCTTTTCGGCTCCAGGCCGCTGGCCACGCTGTTTCTGGACGTGTCGGAAACGGCCGTTATCGACAATGTGAGACTGCTTTTGATCTTCAATACCGCTTTTTATTTCCCTCTGTCTCTGGTGAACATTATCCGGTTTCTGATTCAGGGGATGGGCTTTCCAACCTTTGCCATTCTGGCAGGGGTGTTTGAGATGATTGCCAGGGCGCTGGCAGGATTTTTACTGGTGCCGCTTTTTGGCTTTACCGGGGTGGCCATGGGCAATCCGATTGCCTGGGTACTGGCGGACGCATTCCTGATTCCCGCATATTTCCATGTGCGTAAGACACTGGAGGCAAAACTGGCAAAAAGCGGAAGCGGGGAAGTACAAAGCTGATATCTGGCGGATGACAAAGATGTAAGGGGGGACTGTACGGTGACAACTATTTTACTGATTATCATTTATATTGCGTTTATCGGTCTGGGTATTCCGGATTCCCTTTTCGGAACGGCATGGCCGGCGGTTTATACGGAATTCAGGCTCCCCATTTCGTTTGCCAGCATTGTGACCATGGTGATTTCCTGCGGAACCATTGTGGCCAGCATGGTCAGCGCCCGGGTTATAAGGCGGTTTGGCACGAACCTGGTGTCAGCATTCAGCACGGCCATGACGGCTGCCGCCCTGCTTGGATTTACGCTCTCCGGGAATTTCTGGCTGCTGTGTCTGTGCGCCGTACCGCTGGGGCTGGGGGCAGGGGCCATCGACACGGCGCTGAACAATTATGTGGCAATTCATTATTCTGCCGTACATATGAGCTTTCTCCACTGTTTTTACGGGATCGGCGTGTCTGTGAGCCCTTATCTGCTGTCTCTGGTGATGCAGGGGAAAGAGGGATGGCGGGGCGGATACCGGCTGGCATTCGGAATACAGCTGGCAATTACCCTAATCTTGTTTGTCACCCTGCCGGTCTGGAAAAAGGCCCATGGCCAGGGTGTGGACGGGGAAGAAGAGAAGACAAAGACTCTTACGCTCCGGGAGATCTCCAGGATTCCCGGTGTCAGGATGATGTGGCTTCTGTTTCTGACTTCCTGCGCCATAGAATGTACCTGCGGCGGCTGGGGAAGCACTTTTCTGGTGGAATATAAAGGAATGGCGCCGGAGCAGGCGGCGCGTATGGTCATGTATTATTATATCGGAATGACCCTGGGCAGATTTCTGTCAGGGATACTGGCGGCAAAGATGGACAGCTGGGATATTATTCTTGCGGGGCAGTGTGTCCTGGGAGCGGCAGTCATTGTCCTGCTGCTGCCGCTCCAGGCATGGTTTTCCGCTGCGGGCTTATTTCTGGTGGGACTGGGAAACGGCCCCTTATTCCCGAATTTCAATTACCTGACTCCCCGGAATTTCGGGGAGGATGTATCCCAGTCCGTCATGGGAACCCAGATGGCGTCGGCCTATGTGGGAATCATGCTGGCTCCGGCCCTGTGCGGCGTCCTGGGACAGATTTTCGGCATGTGGATCTTTCCCTGTTACCTTGTTGTGGTCTATGTGGGAATGCTTGCCGCCACACACACAATCAGGCGCATTCTGGGAACAGCCCGGAAGGCCCGTGAAGATTAATAATTCTCAGCGTGTACTTCGAAATAGCTCTGGGGATGATTGCAGGTGGGGCAGACTTCAGGCGCCTTTGTTCCCACGACAATGTGCCCGCAGTTACGGCACTCCCATACCTTTACCTCACTCTTTTCAAACACGGCAGCGGTCTCCACGTTCTGAAGCAGGGCGCGGTATCTTTCCTCATGGTGTTTCTCGATTGCCCCCACAAGCCTGAACTTTGCCGCAAGTTCGGGAAAGCCTTCTTCCTCTGCGGTTTTGGCAAAATTCTCGTACATGTCCGTCCATTCAAAATTCTCACCGTCTGCTGCCGCGGCAAGGTTTTCTCTGGTGCTGCCGATTCCGCTCAGCTCCTTGAACCACATTTTGGCATGCTCTTTTTCATTTTCTGCGGTTTTCAGAAACAGGGCCGCAATTTGCTCGTAACCTTCCTTTTTGGCTGCGGAAGCAAAGTAGGTATACTTGTTTCTTGCCTGAGATTCCCCGGCAAATGCTGCCTCCAGATTTTTTTCCGTCTGTGTTCCCGCGTACTTTGTTTTGTTCATGTTTTTTCCTCCTATTTAAATCGTTGCGCGATAGCACTAAAGGGTAAAGTCGCTTCGACACACCTATCATGAGAGAAACTTTTATTTCGAAAAGAAACTCATAAAAGTTCCTCTCGTGCGCCTTTGCGACTTTACTGTCCAGCAGAAATTATTTTTCAAAAGCACTTGACATTTCACAGCTGGACTGTTTATGATGTTTTCCTGCGTTTCGGCAAGGGTAGAACGCCTTTCCATTGTAGGACTCACCCCCGGACTTTTTTCCAAAAGAAAAGAGCCGGCTCATTCTGTCCTGAGATTTTTCTGTGCCGTGGAAAGCATCAGCTTGATTCTGTTGAGCTGGTTTACCTCACTGGCGCCCGGGTCATAGTCGATGGCCACAATATTGGATTCCGGATATGCTTTCCGCAATGCCTTGATGACTCCTTTTCCCACCACATGGTTGGGGAGACACCCGAAAGGCTGCGTACAGACAATGTTCGGCACATTTTCATGGATTAATTCCACCATCTCCCCTGTGAGAAACCAGCCCTCACCGGTCTGGTTTCCGATGGATACAATGGGCTCCGCATAAGACGCGATCTCCCGGATGGGAGTGGGGGGTGTGAAATGCCGGGATCTTCTGAATTCTTTCACCATGGTTCCCCGTAAAATATGTTCTATGGCCCATATGCCCAGAGAAGCGTACCGGGCCGTTTTTTTGCTTGTGCCAAGGTGCTGCGCCTTGTATATCTGATTGTAAAAGCAGTACAGCATAAAACCCATAAGGTCGGGAACAACGGCTTCCGCGCCCTCGGCTTCCAGAAGCTCCACCAGATGATTGTTTCCGGCGGGAGAAAATTTTACCAGAATCTCCCCCACAATGCCCACCCTGGGCTTTTTCACATTCAGAAGAGGAATATTGTCGAAATCCCGTATGATTTCCCGGCATATCTTTTTAAATTTCCACAGGCGGATATGCCTTGCGGAAACGAAATTCTGTGCTACTTTCAGCCATTTCTGATGAACGGCATTGACACTGCCGGCTTCGGCTTCATAAGGCCGCATCCGGTAGACGCACCGCATGAAAATATCACCGAATTCCGCGGCCATTGCAACCCGGACCAGAAGGCTGGCATTCAGATGGAAGCCGGGGTTGCTCTCAATTCCCGCCAGATTCAGGGAAATGACGGGAATCTGTTCCATGCCGGCCTTTTTCAGGGCTCTCCGGATAAAACCCACATAGTTGGTGGCCCGGCACCCGCCTCCTGTCTGGGTCATGATGATGGCGGTTTTGTCCAGGTCATATTTTCCGGACAGCAGCGCTTCCATAATCTGGCCTACCACCAGAAGGGAGGGATAGCAGGCGTCATTATTGACATATTTTAAGCCCACATCCACGGAATGACGGTTGTCATTGTCCAGCACCACAAAATTGTAACCGCAGGCCTTAAAGGCAGACTGCATGATTTCAAAATGGATGGGCGACATTTGGGGGCAGATGATGGTATAGTTTTTCCGCATCTCCTCGGTAAAGGGTATCTTCTCAATGGCAGAGGAGCCGGGGGTGAGAGCCTGATGGCTTTTTTCCCGTACTTTGATGGCGGACAGCAGGGAACGGATCCGGATCCGGGCAGCGCCCAGGTTGTTGACTTCGTCAATCTTCAGGCAGGTATAAATCTTGCCGGAACCGGACAAAATATCACTGACCTGGTCCGTGGTGACGGCATCCAGCCCGCATCCGAAGGAATTCAGCTGTATCAGGTCCAGATTCTCATGCTGCCGCACATAGCTTGCCGCGGCATAGAGACGGGAGTGGTACATCCACTGGTCGGATACGATCAGGGGTCTCTCGGGACAGCCCAGGTGGGAGACGGAATCCTCGGTGAGCACCGCTATGCCAAAGGAGGTGATCAGTTCCGGGATGCCGTGGTTGATCTCGGGATCAATGTGATAGGGCCTGCCGGCAAGGACGATTCCCCTTTTTCCGGTTTCGTTCAGGTACCGGAGGACTTCCTCCCCTTTCTCCATGATGTCAGCGCGGGCCCTGGCCAGCTCTGTCCAGCCGGCCGCTGCCGCCTCCCGGACCTCTTGTGCGGGAAGTTCCGCAAATTCTGCCAGCAGGGCTTCGGTGACAGTATCCAGATCCCGGAAGGACATAAAAGGATTGCGCAGCTTTGCCTGCCCGTTGCCGATCTCCTCCACATTGTTTTTTATGTTTTCGGAATAGGAGGTGACAATGGGACAATTGTAGTGATTGTTAGCACCTTCCACTTCGTCCCGCTCGTAAAAAAGGGCAGGATAGAACACAAAATCCACATTGTGGCGGATGAGCCACACCACATGGCCATGCGCAAGCTTGGCAGGATAACATTCGGATTCGCTGGGAATGGATTCTATGCCCAGCTCGTATATCTTGCGGTTGGAACTGGGGGACAGGATGACCCGGTAGCCCAGCCTGGTGAAAAATACATGCCAGAAGGGATAGTCCTCATACATGTTCAGGACTCTGGGAATTCCCACCACGCCCCTCCTGGCCTCGTCTGCTTCCAGGGAAGGGTAGGAGAAGAGTCTCTGCAGTTTATATTCGTACAGATTGGGCACATTGTGGGCATTTTTCTGGCCGCCGATTCCGCGTTCGCAGCGGTTGCCGGAGATAAACTGGCGTCCGCCGGAAAATTTGTTGATGGTGAGCCTGCAGCTGTTGGTACAGCCCCGGCATTTGGCCATGCTTGTTTCATATTTCAGGGCACAGAGCTTTTCATAGGAAAGCATGGTGGTCTGATACTGGTCCGTGTAATTCTCCCTGGCGATGAGGGCCGCACCGAAGGCTCCCATAATGCCGGCGATATCGGGACGGATGGCCTCGCACCCCGCAATTTTTTCAAAACTACGGAGAACCGCATTATTATAGAAAGTACCGCCCTGTACCACGATCTGCCTTCCCAGCTCGGAGGCGTCGGACACCTTGATTACCTTGAACAGGGCGTTCTTGATAACGGAATAAGCCAGTCCGGCAGATATATCGGCCACACTGGCGCCTTCTTTCTGGGCCTGTTTGACCCGGGAATTCATGAAAACGGTACAGCGGGTGCCCAGATCAATGGGGTGAGGGGCAAAAATTGCCTCGTTTGCAAACTGCTCCACTTCGTAGTTCAGGGATTTTGCAAAAGTTTCTATAAAAGAACCGCAGCCGGAAGAGCATGCCTCATTCAGCAGCACGCTGTCCACGGTTCCGTTCTTGATTTTGATACATTTCATATCCTGGCCGCCGATGTCCAGAATGCAGTCCACATTGGGGTTGAAAAAGGCGGCGGCGCGGTAATGGGCCACGGTCTCCACTTCCCCGTCATCCAGAAGAAACGCGGCCTTCATCAGAGCCTCGCCATAACCGGTGGAGCAGGCGCGCACGATCCTGACTCCCTGGGGGAGGGATTCGTAAATCTCTTTCAGGGAGCGAATGGCGGTCTTTAAGGGGCTGCCATCATTGTTGGAATAAAAGGAATACAGCAGGGAGCCGTCTTCCCCCACAAGGGCTATTTTGGTGGTGGTGGAACCGGCGTCAATGCCCAGGAAGGCATTCCCCTGATAGGTGGCAAGGGGAGCTGTCTTTACATGGCTGCGCTCATGCCTTTCCCTGAATGCGTCATAGGCTTCCTTGTCCGCAAACAGCGGTTCCATGCGTTCCACTTCAAATTCCATTCTGATGTCGGAAGAAAGCTTCTGTATCATTTCTTCCATGGTGCAGAAGGTGTTCTCCTTTGCGTTCAGGGCAGAGCCGATGGCGGCAAAGAGATGGGAATTCTCCGTATTTACAATATGTGCCTCGTCCAGATGCAGCGTTCTGATGAACGCGGCCTTCAATTCCGATAAAAAGTGCAAGGGACCGCCCAGGAAAGCCACATATCCCCGGATAGGCTTGCCGCATGCCAGCCCGGATATGGTCTGGTTGACCACAGCCTGGAAAATGGAAGCCGCCAGATCTTCCTTGGTGGCGCCTTCATTGATCAGGGGCTGGATATCGGTTTTGGCAAACACGCCGCATCTGGCGGCGATAGAGTAGAGAGACTGGTAATTTTTTGCATACTCGTTTAGACCTGCCGCGTCCGTCTGGATCAGGGCGGCCATCTGGTCTATGAAGGAACCTGTCCCTCCGGCGCAGATGCCGTTCATCCGCTGCTCCACATTTCCCCCTTCAAAATAGATGATTTTGGCATCCTCGCCGCCCAGCTCAATGGCCACATCCGCTTTCAGGGCCAGTTCCTGCAGGGCGGAGGCCACGGAGATCACTTCCTGGATAAAAGGCACATCCAGACAGGTGGCCAGGGTCAGGCCTCCGGAGCCGGTGATCATGGGATGCAGCGTCAGATTGCCGAGACTTCCGTAAGCTTTGTCCAGCAGGGCGTACAAGGTTTCCCGGATGTTGGCATAGTGCCGTTCATAATCGGAAAACAGTATATTATGTTTATCATCCAGAATTGCGATCTTCACTGTGGTAGATCCGATGTCAATGCCCAGGAAAGCATGGGCACCATCTGGTAAAACGCCGGCGCTGCCGGAAATCGCAGTTTTGTTTGTAAATTCCATTCAGATCATCCTTTCTAAACCCCCATGCGGCCAGCCGCACCATCATCCATAAAAGCCCGGGGGGTTT
>CAJTLR010000047.1:28467-28685 GCA_910577185.1 uncultured Acetatifactor sp. | reverse complement strand
TTTCGGCAGATGAATGAAGCGTATGACTTTATTGATTTCCGTAATCAGACACACTCAACCTTTGATAAGTTATATCGTATTGACAGATAGGATTATCCGGAAACAGCAGTCAGGGAGGCTCTTTTGAATCTTCTTGTGCACCGGGAATATTCATTCCGTGCAAGCACCTTCATCAGCCTTTATGCAGACAGACTTGAATTTACCTCTATTGGCGGGTT
>CAJTLR010000047.1:15900-28457 GCA_910577185.1 uncultured Acetatifactor sp. | reverse complement strand
AACGGTGTGTCCTTAAAAGATATAACAATGGGCATTTCCGTCTGTCGGAACATCAAACTGGCAAATATATTTTACCGTCTGGAGTTGATAGAAGCCTATGGAACCGGAATTATAAAAATAATGGAAGCGTATGAGGGAACCGGGATGACACCGCAGATTGAAACATCTGATAATGCATTTAAGATTATTCTCCCTAACCTGAATGCAATGCCTGAACCTGCAAGACAAATGCAGGTAAATCCAGGGAAATACACGCCGGAAGAAAAGGTGATTGCCCTGACAAGGCAAAGGGGTTTTGTTACAAGAAAAGAAATAGAATTACTGCTTGGTATAGGTCAGTCATCATGCGGACGGCTGCTAAAGAAAATGATTGAAAACGGTCTGCTTATCCAGGAAGGAAAGGGCAAGAACATCCATTATTGCCTTTCTCAATAAAATAAATCATTTCTAAAAAAGGCGAGCACTTAAATGCCTTGGTTTTTCACGCTTAAAAACCAAAAGAATGAATATGGGATATCAAAAAAAGTACATGATTTTATCAGAAATCTACCCGTTTATGTGAAGCTGACTACAAAACCACATTTAATAGGTAAAAGTATTTATAACAAAATAAGCAATACATTGTCAGAGCGTGTAGAAAATAAGTCTGTGCGCTCTGTTTTTATGCGCAGGGGCGCATAAGGAAAATAGTTGCTGAAGCAACATGCGCCCCGCGCGGCGAGTAGAGGAGAAGAGCGTTCCCCTACTCGATTGCGAAGGGGCGCGTAAGGAAAATAGTTGCTGAAGCAACATGTGCCCCGCGCGGCGAGTAGAGGAGAAGAGCGTCCCCTACTCGATTGCGCAGGGGCGCGTAAGGAAATCAGCAGCGAAAGCTGCCCGCACCCCGTGCGGTGAGTAGTAGAGGAGATATCATCCTACCTGCTTTTGCGCAATGTGAAGCCGGATACCAGATGGTCCAGCACCACGGCCTGTTCGGAAAGTTCCTCACTGGTTGCGGCGCTTTCCTGGGCCGTTGCGGAATTGGACTGTACCACCTCGGAAATCTGGTTCACTGCCATGCTGACCTGGTCAATGGAACTGGTCTGCCGTTCCACCGCGCAGGCCATCACGTCCATCTGCTCCGCGGCCTGGCCTGCCAGCGCAACCACCTGGGATACGGAGGCAGTGACCTCACGGACGGATTCCCTGCCGGTGCTGACGGCCTCAATGGAGCGATGGATCAGCTCCATGGTTGCCTTGGTGGCTTCATCGGACTTGGACGCCAGTTCCCGCACTTCGTTTGCCACTACGGCGAATCCCTTGCCTGCGGCGCCGGCCCTGGCGGCCTCCACGGAAGCGTTGAGCGCCAGAATATTTGTCTGAAGGGCGATATCTTCAATGGTGTCTATAATATGTTTGATCTCGTTGGAGGTGGAAGTGATCAGCTCCATGGCCTTATTCAGGCCATCAATCTGTTTCCTGCTTTCCTTGAGCTGTTCCTGGGCGCTGTCCACGGCCTCTTTTGTCTGGGCGGACAGGAGGGCAGTTTTTTTCGCTTCCTGATCCATGTCGGACAGAGTGGAGGAGAGCTGCACTACGGCGCTGGCCTGCTCAGTGGAACCCTGGGAAAGTGCGGTACTGGAAGCGGCCACCTGGGCAGAGCTGCCGGATACGTGGGCAGTGGCTTCCGCTATGCCTCCCAGGGTCCGGTTCAGCTTGTCACCGATGATTTCCAGATTCTCCTGCAATGAACTAAAGTCGCCGGGGTAATGCCCCTTCACACTTTCCGAAGTCAGATTGCCGTCGGCAATATTGCCCAGGATGGTGCCGATTTCGTCCAGCATGACCCTGAAATTTTCTACCAGGTGAGTGGCGGAATCTGACAAAATGCGGGTCTCGTCCCGTGTGGCCACCTTTGGAAGCGGACTTTTCAAATCACCTTCGGAGAGGCTGTGGAGACGGTTTGCACATTTGACAATAGGACCTGTGATGGAACGGCACACGAATCCGGAGATCAGTATTACAATGACACAGAGAACCGCGCTGATGACAAGCTGGACATTGTTGCCCACATATGCATAATGCAGGAATTCATCCTCGCTTATGGTCACGCCCACACTCCAGCCATCCGTGCCGGGGATGGGAGCATAGCCCTGGATGTAATCGGAATTGTCCCCGGAATAGGTATACCTTCCGACGCCGCTTTCCCCTGCCACCATTTTTTCTCAATGGCGCCCAGCTGTTGTATGTATTGATCGTCGGGGGCAGAGGCCATATCCTGTATGAGGTTTTCCTGGCTGTAGACTTCCTCTGTTTCCAGGGCGGCGATGGTAGTGCCTTCCTTATCAAGAATGTAGGCATCACCATTTTCGCCAATCTGAATTTCATTTATGATGGACTGCAGCAGATTGGTATCACACTGGAAATATACGACACCTTCAACCTGGTTTCCGGCCCTCACGGGCGCGGATACCACCAGAAACATTTCATCGCCCTCTTTATAGGGGGTGGACATATAAGTGTTTCCTTCCAGGGCAGCCTGGAAAAAAGGTTCCCCGGAAACATCGGTATCATGGACCGGGTCATGGCCGTTTGCGTCAGTCATGCCTCCGAAACGCATATAATAAGCGTCCACTTTTGTCTGTATAAATTCCTGTTTCTGGTCAGGAGTCAGTTCCTGGGAAGAGAGGAGCGGGGAGGATGCAATCTCCGCCACTGTCAGGGTATAGGTGGATATCATGTTCTGGGCCGCCAGGGCTGCCAGTTTTGTGGTCTCGGTCAGGGTCTGTTCCAGCGCCGAGGTGGTGGAATCCCGCGAAATTACCGTGCTCATTGCCACATTGATGACGGAGACTCCCAGTGTCGCAAGGATGACCAGGATCATGATTTTTGTCTGTATCTTTTTCATTTTTCTCTGCCGCGGCGGGGGGCCGCAGCGGCTGCCTCCTTTTTGGTAATATTTTGCTCAATTTCTTATTTTACCTGTTATTGTCAGTGAATGCAATATCTTTTCACGGAATTAAATATCTTTTTCCGGAATTTTGAAAACCGGTGGCCGGAAAGGAGGAGTTATTTATAAATAAGAAGAAAAACAAACTTTTATAAAATGCATTAAAATGTAACATTTAAGAGAAAACTTGACATTTCTTTTAACATCTGCTATGATGTATTGTAACAAATTTAATAACTTTGTAATAACTTTATTAAGAAGTGGCATCTTTTTTGCAAAGGAATCGATTTGTTACATGGAGGGAAAGAAAATGACAAAGTGCAGGAAGCTGTTTACTACAGTGACAGGGCTTTTGTTATCACTGTCAATAGTTTTGCAGTCAGGCATTGCCGTCAGGGCCAATGAGGAGGACAGTCTGGAACAGTTGCGTGGAGGCGTGACAGCCATACTCAATCCCGGTATATCCGGTTCTGCCGACATAGTCAATGCCAAGGCAAGGGAACTGAATCTTGACCTTACGGCAGAAGAGGAGCAGGAGAAGGAAATCAGGCTGGTCATGGCCAATGTACAGAATGCCCTGAATGTGAGAAGCGAGGCCAATGAAGAGGCCGACAAGGTAGGAATGCTTTATAAGGACTGCGGCGGCACGATTCTTGAGAGGAAAGACGGCTGGACCAAACTGCAGTCCGGCAATATCATCGGCTGGGCTTCCGATGAGTTTCTGCTGTTTGACGAGGAAGCCCTGAACCTGGCCAATGAAGTCGGGAAAATGGTGGCAACCATCAGTACGGAAACGCTCCGGGTGAGAATGGAGCCGAATACGGAAGCGGGAATTTACGGTCTGCTTCCCAAGGGCGAGATCGTGGAGGTTCTGGGGCAGGACGATGAAGGCTGGGTCTGCGTGGACTACGAAGGCAGTGATGGCTATGTGTCCAAGGAATTTGTGGAGCTGGACTTTCTGATTGATGCCGGCGAGACCATGGATGAGATCAAAGCCCGCCAGGAAAAAGAGGAAGAGGCGAAACGGCATAAGAATTACGGCGAATATACAACGGATATAGATACCACAATGCTGCTGGCGGCACTGATTCAGTGTGAGGCAGGATCAGAGTGCTATGAAGGCCAGGTGGCTGTGGGGGCGGTGGTCATGAACCGCGTGAGAAGCGCCGCATATCCCAATTCCATTCACGGTGTTATTTATGCTTCGGGCCAGTTCACACCGGCTATGAACGGTAAGCTGAACAGCGTGCTTGAGTCGGGAAGGATTTCTTCAAGCTGTATCCAGGCGGCCCAGGAGGCACTGTCCGGTGTGTCCAATGTGGGTGACCTGACACACTTCCGCCGCAATAACGGACGCGAGGGCCTGGTGATTGGCAATCATGTGTTCTATTAAGATATTTCCTGGGCCGGGGACATGGGCGAAACACTTTGTGCCGGCGGGACTCTTCCGCAGGGCAGGATTTAGGAATTTCACGGTAAGATGTGTGAGATAGGATGGAGAGGAAACGGGTCTGGCAGGGATGTCAGGCCCGTTTTTATGCGCAGGGGCGCGTAAGGAAGATAGTTGCTGACGCAACATGCGCCCCGCGCGGCGGGTAGGGGAGAAGGGCATTCCCCTACTGGATTGCGCAGGGGCGCGTAAGGAAGATAGTTGCTGACGCAACATGCGCCCCGCGCGGCGAGTAGGGGAGAAGAGCGTTCCCCTACTGGATTGCCCATGGCGCACATGGAAAATTTATACAAAATAACTTGCGGCGGCTGTGTAACCGGCAGGAAGCTGTGCGAAGCAGACCGGACGCAGGGAAGGAGATGAAAAGGATGCTGGATCCTGAGATGAAAGAGAAATATATTTCCATTCTGAAGGAGGAACTGGTGCCGGCCACAGGCTGTACCGAGCCCATTGCCGTGGCCTATGCCGCGGCCCGGCTGCGGGCGGTGCTGGAGGGCCTGCCGGAGCGTATCCGGGTGGAAGTGTCAGGAAATATTCTGAAAAACGTAAAGAGCGTCATCGTCCCCAATACGGGAAGGCTCAAGGGGATCCGTGCCGCCGTGGCCGCAGGGGCTGTGGCGGGGGATGCGGAGAAACTTCTGCAGGTTATCTCTTCCGTTCCGTCCCATAGGCATGGGGAGATTGCGGCGTATGCCAGGGATATTCCCATGGAAGTGGTCTGTGCTGACACGGCCCGTCTTCTGGATATCAGACTGACAGGCTGGCTGGGAGAGCACTCTGCCACTGTCCATATAGCGGACAGTCACACCAACATTGTCAGGGAAGAGCGGGATGGAGAGATTCTGCTGGACAAGGCCATGGACGATACTGCCGGGGACAGGCTTACGGATCAGAATGTGCTGAAAGTGGCAGATATTGTGACTTTTGCGGATCAGACGGAGCTGGATAGGGTGATTCCCCTGCTGGATCAGCAGATAACCTGTAATACGGCCATTGCCGAGGAAGGGCTGAAGGGAAACTGGGGGGCAAATATTGGTTCCGTGCTGCTCTCCTCCGGTTCCGGGGATATCAAAACCGAAGCCAAGGCCTGGGCCGCGGCAGGCAGTGACGCACGCATGAGCGGGTGTGAGATGCCGGTGGTCATTCTTTCCGGTTCCGGCAATCAGGGGATCACGGCATCTGTGCCGGTGGCGCGGTATGCCAGGCATCTGGGGGCAGACAGGGAGAAACTGTATCGAGCCCTGCTGGTGAGCAATCTTGTGACGGTTCACCAGAAAAGCGGCATCGGCCGCCTGTCGGCCTACTGCGGCGCAGTGAGCGCCGGCGTGGGTGCGGGAGCCGGTATCGCGTATCTGCTGGATGGCAGCTATGAGGCCATCGCCCACACCGTTGTCAATGCGGTGGCCATTATCAGCGGAACGATATGTGACGGGGCAAAGCCTTCCTGCGCGGCCAAGATTGCGGCCAGTGTGGATGCGGGTATTCTGGGATACCACATGTATCAGAACGGCCAGGAATTTAAAAGCGGTGACGGTATTGTCACCAAAGGGGTGGACAACACCATTGCCAATATTGGTGTGCTGGCCAAGGTAGGGATGCGCCAGACAGACCAGACAATTCTTTCCATAATGACAGAGCGGTGTAAATGATTTGGGAAACGGAAAAAACTGGCACATATGAAAATACAATAAACCTGATTATCGTGCAAAGAAACAGGTTGCCCGCCGGATGTTTTTGTAGTAAACTAGAACCATGCAGGAGAAAACCACAAGGCAAAAGGAGGGATTGTATGGAAGAAATGATGATTTTCTGGCTGGTTTTACTGATTCTCTGCATCGGAGTCGAGGTATTGACACTGGGGCTTACAAGCATATGGTTTGCGGGAGGCGCGCTGGTCGCCATATTTGCATCCCTGCTCTACGCACCGGTTTTTGTACAGATTATTCTGTTTTTTGTGGTATCGCTTGTACTGCTGTTTTTTACCAGGCCCATTGCGGTAAGGTATTTTAACCGGGACAGAATCAAGACAAATGTGGAAAGCATAGTGGGACGGCAGGCCATAGTCATCAGCGAGATCGACAATATCAGGGCGGCGGGCCAGGTGACGGTAAACGGCCAGGAATGGACGGCCAGAAGCTATGATGACAAAGTGAAGCTTCCGGAAGGAATGGTTGTAGTGGTGAAGGCGGTGAACGGCGTAAAACTGATCGTAGGGCCGCAGCCGGGTGTACAGGATGTCGGGGAGGCAGGAAAAGATGCCGCAAAGGAGGCAGGACATCCCGCAGATTTTTAAGCCTCGGTTACAAAAATTCCGGGAGACGGGATTTTAAGGGATAAAATATAAATGCGTGCTGTCATACTACAGCACAGAAAGAGGTAAGGTATGTTTTGGGTATTAGTCGGACTGATTGTTTTGGTATTGTTGATTCTGGCATCCTGCCTGAAGATTGTTCCCCAGGCACAGGCCTATGTCATTGAACGTCTGGGTGCGTACCAGGGAACCTGGTCTGTGGGTTTTCACATCAAGGTACCCTTTGTGGACAAAATTGCCAGAAAGGTAAACTTAAAAGAGCAGGTGGCTGATTTCCCGCCCCAGCCCGTTATCACAAAGGATAATGTTACCATGCGGATTGACACGGTGGTATTTTACCAGATCACGGATCCCAAGCTGTTTACCTACGGTGTGGAAAATCCCATGATGGCAATTGAAAATCTGACTGCCACCACACTGCGTAATATCATCGGTGATCTGGAACTGGATCAGACACTGACCAGCCGCGAGACCATCAACACAAAGATGCGTGCCGCGCTGGATATCGCCACTGACCCCTGGGGTATCAAGGTCAACAGAGTGGAACTGAAGAATATCATTCCTCCCGCTGAAATTCAGAATGCCATGGAGAAGCAGATGAAGGCCGAGCGTGAAAGACGTGAGGCGGTAACCAGGGCGGAAGGCGAGAAGAAGGCAAAGATCCTGGAGGCAGAAGGTGCGAAAGAGTCGGCTATTCTGCGTGCGGAGGCCGATAAACAGTCAGCCATCCTGCGTGCGGAGGCACAGAAAGAAAAGATGATCCGGGAGGCGGAAGGTGAGGCAGAGGCCATCCTGAAGGTGCAGCAGGCAAATGCGGATGGTATTAAGATGCTGAAGGATGCGGGTGCGGATGAAGCCGTTCTGAAGATCAAGAGTCTGGAAGCCTTTGAGAAGGTTGCGGACGGTCAGGCAACCACGATTCTTCTTCCTGCGGAACTGCAGGGGATTGCAAGTCTTGCGGCTACCTGGAAAGAAAGCGCAAAGAAATAAAACGACGTCCCTGCGGATAAAAGATAACAGTGAAATAATTGACGGCCGGCGCCTGGATGAAAATATAGTCCAGGCACCGGTTTATTGTGTCACAGTAAAAAATAAACCACCGGCTATGCCGGTGAGTCCCCGGCCGCGTTAGCTTTAAGAAAAAAACCTCCCATGGTATGAGGGATATGGGTTTGCCAACCATAAAAACATACACAGGAGGTATCCAAAATGGATCATAACAGTTTAGCGCATATGAAGCGTGAATGCAAGTATCAATATGAGTTTGCGAAGTATTTTGAAATACGATGCGGCGGGGAAGGATAAAAAAGGAAAGGCAGGATATGGAATGAATCTAAAAGGGCGGGATTTTTTAAAACTGCTGGATTTTACACCGGAGGAGATTGAATATCTGGTTGATCTGGCCACAGAACTGAAGGATAAAAAGAAGAAAGGGATTCCGGTGGACACCTTTCGGGGAAAAAATGTGGCATTGATTTTTGAAAAAACCAGTACCCGTACCCGGTGCGCATTTGAGGTGGCCGCACATGACCTGGGTATGGGGACCACTTATCTGGACCCGTCGGGCTCCCAGATCGGAAAAAAGGAGAGCATCGCGGATACGGCCAGGGTTCTGGCAGGCATGTTTGAGGGAATTGAATATCGGGGATACGGGCAGGATATTGTGGAGGAGCTTGCAAAATACGCGGGGGTGCCGGTTTGGAACGGGCTCACAAATGAGTTCCATCCCACCCAGATGCTGGCAGATCTGCTGACCATAAGGGAGCATTTCGGCTATTTGAAGGATATCAGGCTCACATATATGGGAGATGCCCGCTATAATATGGGGAATTCCCTGATGGTGACATGCGCCAAAATGGGAATGCATTTTACGGCCTGCACCCTGAAGAAATATTTCCCCCAGGAAGAACTGGTAAATCAGTGCAGGGAAATCGCGGCCCGGACCGGGGGCACCATCACGCTGACGGAGGATACGGCGCTGGGAACAAAGGGCGCGGATGTGGTTTACACGGACGTTTGGGTATCCATGGGCGAACCGGAGGCCGTGTGGGAAGAGCGGATCAGGGACCTTTCTCCTTACCGGGTCAACAAGGCGGTGATGGAAAATGCGGGTGATAAGGCTGTTTTCATGCATTGTCTGCCGGCGTTTCACGATCTGGACACCAAAATCGGGGCAGAGATGGGGAAACGTTTCGGAATCAGCGAGATGGAAGTCACGGACGAAGTGTTCGAATCAGACCGTTCGCTGGTGTTCGAGGAAGCCGAAAACCGTATGCATACGATCAAGGCCGTGATGGCGGCTACACTGGGCTGATATGGAAAAAAGTATGAAATCAAAAATTCTGGCCCTTCTGCGGGAGCGGGGAGACTATGTTTCGGGCCAGGAACTGTGTGAGCGCTTCGGAGTGTCCAGGACTGCGGTCTGGAAAGCCATTGGGCAGCTGAAAAAAGAAGGTTATTGTATGGAAGCGGTACAGAATAAGGGATATCTCCTGGTGGAGGATAAAGAACTGTACGGACAGCACGAACTGGAGAGTCGCATGAACACAAAGTGGGCCGGTCATCCGCTTTTTTTCTACGATGAACTGCCTTCCACCAATCTGCAGGCGAAACTGGACGCGGAAAAGGGGGCACGGGAAGGAACCCTGATTGTGGCGGATATGCAGACCGCAGGCAGGGGACGCAAGGGCAGAAGCTGGAGTAGTCCGGCCGGGACAAATATATATTTTACATTGATATTAAAACCAGAGTATTCCGTGGAAAGGGCATCCATGGTCACTCTGCTTATGGGACTTGCCGTGGCGGAAGGGATCCGTGAAACCTGCGGGGCGGAAAGTTTTATCAAGTGGCCCAACGATATCGTGATTCACGGGAAAAAAGTCTGTGGAATGCTGGCAGAGATGAGTGTGGAGCGGGAGTTTATCCATTATATTGTCATGGGAGTGGGCGTCAATGTGGGACAGCAGGAGTTTGTCCCGGAGATCGCGTCCATGGCCACCAGTCTGTGGCAGGAATGCGGCCGGAAAGTCTCCAGGGCCGGGCTGATCGTCAATGTGATGAAGTCTTTTGAGCACTATTATGATGTGTTTCAGCGGGAGGGCAGTATTTCCCCTCTTTTGCAAAGATACAATGAACTTCTGGTGAATCGGGACAGGGAAGTCAGAGTCCTGGATCCCAAGGGAGAGTTCCGGGGGATTTCCAGGGGAATCAACGAAAACGGGGAACTGCTGGTGGAAAGGGAAGACGGTACTTTGACGGCAGTTTATGCGGGTGAAGTGTCCGTGCGGGGAATTTACGGGTATGTGTAGACCGGTGTATATGCGGATTGGAAGCAGAAGGGCGGCGGGACGGAATGGAGTGTGACAATACAGTGCTTTGCGGGGCAAATGCCTATGAGCAAAAATACTATTTTAATGAAAAATTTAGCGGAATTCCGGATTCCATAAAGGATGAGCTGCATATTTTGTGTGTTTTGTTTACGGAAGAAGTGGGCGGAATCTTTACCATAGCATTTGAGGCAGATGGGAATGTGGTGCTGGAGACGAATGCTTCCGATGACGATATTTATTATGATGAAGTGAGCAGCGGACTGATGGTGGGCGAAGTGCGCAGAAGGCGGCAGGAATTGTTTGAATCCCTGAGTATGTACTACAGAGTGTTTATCCTGAAGGAAGATGTCTCGGCATATCTGGAAGAGTAGCCCCGCAGGGAGGCACATCATGCCGGCTTTGCCGGGAGTGCGGTTTCCGGGCGGGAGAGGGTAAGCGGAGAATCTGCCGTGCCGGGACTGCACCCGTCCGTGGCAGAATCCGGGTTTTTGTGGAGAAATGCAGGAAGCGGAGGCAGACAGACCGGGGGCAGGCGAAACGGGAAGAGCAAAAAAGAGCCGGCAGAAGGGAGAAGGAGAGTATGATTGCGGTAATCGACGTGGGAAATACGAACATGACCATGGGGGTATATGATGGCAGGACCAGGAAGGCCACTTTCCGCATTACCACCAAAATGCCCCGGAGCTCCGACGAATACGGGGTATTGATCACCCAGATGCTGCTGCATAAAGGAATCCGGGCCGATACGCTGGAGGGATCCATTGTGGCCAGTGTGGTGCCGGATGTGATGCATTCCCTTATGGGGGCGCTGGTGCGTTATACGAAGACAAGGCCCATGAATGTGGGGCCGGGCATGAAGACAGGAATCCGTATTATCACGGAAGACCCCAGGGCCATCGGCGCGGACCGCATCGTGGACGCCGTGGCGGCATACGAGAAATACGGAGGCCCGGTGCTGGTGCTGGATTTCGGTACGGCAACCACATATGACCTGATCACGGAGAAGGGGGAATTTGCGGCGGGAATCACGGCTCCGGGCATCCGCATCAGTTCGGAGGCTTTATGGACCCAGGCGGCGAAACTCCCGGAAATCGAAATCCGCAAGCCTAAGTCCATCCTTGCCCAGGAAACCATAAGCAGTATGCAGGCAGGACTGGTGTACGGACAGATCGGCCAGACGGAATATATTATCCGGAAGGTGAAGGAGGAAAGCGGCATCCGGAACCTGAAAGTGGTGGCAACAGGCGGGCTGGGAAGGCTGATTGCGGATGAAACGGATGCCATCAATATTTATGACAGCTATCTGACGCTGGATGGTCTGCGCATTGTTTATGAAAAAAACAGAAGATAGTCTGGAGCAGGTAAAAGGAAGGGAAAATCTCATGGGAAAACTGGCTGTGGGAAATGTGGTTCTGGAAAATAATGTGATATTGGCTCCTATGGCAGGCGTGACGGACCTGCCATTTCGTTTGCTGTGCAGGAAAGCGGGAGCAGGGATGGTCTGTACGGAGATGGTCAGCGCAAAGGCCATATATTACAACAATAAAAATACGGAAGGGCTGCTGGAGATCCACCCGGAGGAGGGCCCGGTGTCGCTGCAGCTGTTCGGCTCGGATCCGCAGATTATCGCGGATATGGCGAAACGGATCGAGGAGAGACCTTTTTCCGTGCTGGATTTCAATATGGGATGTCCGGTTCCCAAGGTGGTGAACAATGGGGAAGGTTCCGCCCTGATGAAAAATCCTGCGCTGGTCCGGGAAATCCTCTCTGCCCTGGTGAAAGCGGTGAAGAAGCCGGTGACGGTGAAAATCAGGAAGGGTTTTGACGAGGGTCACTGCAACGGGGTGGAGATTGCGAAGATTGCGGAAGACTGCGGTGTGGCGGCCATTGCCGTGCACGGACGCACCAGGGAACAGTATTACAGCGGACATGCGGACTGGGATATCATCCGGCAGGTAAAGGCTGCGGTGCGTATTCCGGTCATCGGAAACGGGGATGTGGACAGTCCCCGGGCAGCAAAAGAGATGCTGCAGCAGACCGGCTGCGACGGTGTCATGATCGGCAGGGCGGCCCAGGGAAATCCCTGGATATTCCGGGATACGGTCAGCTTCCTGGAGAACGGGACAGTGCCGGAACCGCCGGATTCCCGTATGAAAAAACAAATGGTCCTGGAACATGCAGAACTGCAGATCCGGCTGAAGGGGGAATATACCGCGGTGAGGGAGATGCGCAGGCACCTGGCATGGTATACGGCGGGAATGCCTCATTCCGCACGGTTCAGACAGATGATCAATTCCGTGGAAAGTTACCGGCAGCTGCTGGAAGGGGTGGAGACTATTTTCGGATCCTGAGGCATATATTTTCCCATGGACACCATTTTATATTTTTATCAAAAAAGAGGTTTGACGGCGCCGTATGTGGAGCCGGTGGGGCTGAAAAAATATATGCTGATCCGAATCGGCCTGGATGTGCGGCAGGAAACGTGGTTTGGGGTGGGACTGACAGGGGAATGCCCCGGGGCGGGGGCAGACCGGCCGG
>CAJTLR010000047.1:0-15857 GCA_910577185.1 uncultured Acetatifactor sp. | reverse complement strand
GTCGAAAACGGCGGGAAGAAGGCGCTGACGGAGGCTGCGGCTGCGGGGGGACGCATAAGACGGCGCAAAATCTGGCAGCTGTGGAACCTGCCCGGCCATTTGGCAGGAGGAGAATCAGGGAAATTTTTCACAAGAAAGCGGCGCCATGGGACAAGGCAGGGGAAGGAACGGGAAGCGCCGGAGGAAGGGCAGGAGAAAATCCGCAGGGTCAGGGATATAATGGGAAAGCTGGCGGCCGAAGCTGCGGAACTGGCCGGGGAGGAAAGCCGGATATGGTATGTGTACGAGGACAGTGTCCGGAAATGTCTGACGGAAAAGGGGGAAAGTCCCTCCGGGGAGGAAAATCCGGCCCAAAGGCAGCGAAAGTTGCTGCCCTCTTTGTGGGAGCAATATTTTGAACAGAAAGAATTTGCGGATTACTGCGGGTTATTCTGGGCGGAACAGCTTCTGGAAAAAGCCCTGCTTCCTCATTTTGTGGTGCTGGGAACCGCTGACTGTATCTTTGAGATTCTGGAACGGTATGCCGGTAAAATGAAGAGCCTGCGGTGGATTCTGCCGGAGGCTGACTGCACCGGGGAAATTCTGGATTTTGTGGAGAACTTCTATATTGAATACGGGCTGGCAATCACCCTTCAGCAGCTGGCGGATGCGAAAGAGTATGGAAGGCTGCGGTTTATTTGCAAAACGGCATCCAACATCCTGGATTTTGCCAGGGAGCCCAGGGCGGCGGGGCAGGGGACGGCGGAAGGCAGTATCTGGCTGGACATGTGGTCCATGGAAGAAAAGCGGCACAGGATTTGCGGGCGTAATGTTAAAATTACGTATTATTCCCTGAAGGAGAAATGGAAATCTGCACAAAGACGCTGCAACTGTCCTGTATTGCCTTGACACGGTTGCAAAAAGTGGTATAATACGGGGTAATTGTGATTTTTGCAGGCTAATTTGTATGCCTGAAATACGGTTATGGGAATCACATCAGGCAGAAAGCAATTTTCAGGCACGCTCCGGAAGACAGAGATTTTGTGAATATAAAAAGAAAAACAGGAAGGATGTATTGGAAATGCAGGAGAAGAAAAATATTCTGACTTACGAAGGGCTCAGAAAATATGAGACTGAATTACATGAGCTGAAGGTGGTAAAAAGGCAGGAAGTCGCCCAGAAGATCAAGGAGGCCAGGGAACAGGGCGATTTGTCGGAGAATGCCGAGTATGATGCCGCCAAGGATGAACAGCGTGATATTGAGGCCAGAATTGAGGAACTGGAAAAAATCCTGAAGAATGCCGAAGTGGTGGTGGAGGATGAAGTAGATCTGGACAAAATCAATATTGGCTGCGTGGTCAGGCTTCTGGACATTGAATACAGCGAGGAACTGGAGTACAAAATTGTGGGTTCCACGGAGGCCGACAGCCTGAAGGGCAAGATTTCCAACGAGAGCCCTGTGGGCAAGGCGCTGATCGGCTGTAAGGTGGGGGACAATGTGGAGGTGGAGACTGCGGCAGGTATCTTCACGTATAAGGTATTGGAGATTCAGAGAAGCAGATAAAGAGAGAAGAATCGATGCGCGGCAGTCAGTTAGTGATGGGGATTTTGGCACATGTGGACGCGGGAAAAACCACCCTGGCAGAAGGAATGCTGTATACCTGCGGCCGGATTCGGAAGCTGGGCAGAGTGGATCACCAGAATGCATTTCTGGATAACTTTTCCATGGAAAGGGAAAGGGGCATTACGATTTTCTCCAAACAGGCGCAAATCGCCTGGGAGGGGCTGGAGATCACTCTGCTGGACACCCCGGGACATGTGGATTTCAGCGCGGAGATGGAACGTACGCTTCAGGTTCTGGATTATGCCCTTCTGGTTATCAGCGGTTCGGATGGCGTGCAGGGGCATGTGCAGACACTCTGGAAGCTCCTGGAGCAGTACGGCATCCCCGTGTTTCTTTTTGTAAACAAGATGGACCAGCCCGGGACGGACCGGAAAAGACTCCTTGCCGGACTGCAGGCGAAGCTGGATGGCGGGTGCCAGGAGTTTGGACCGGAGGCAGAAGCTGGAGGGGAAACATACCGGGAAGAACTGGCCATGTGTGATGAAACTCTGCTGGAGGAGTTTTTGGAAAAGGGAATATTGGAGGACGACATGTTGGCAGGGGCAATTGCGGAGAGGCATATTTTCCCCTGTTATTTTGGTTCGGCCCTTTATCTGGACGGCGTGGAGGAACTGCTGAGAGGAATCCGCAGATTTGCCCGGTGCCCGGAATACCCGGAGGAATTCGGGGCCAGAGTGTACAAGATATCCAGGGACGCTTCCGGCAGCAGACTGACCCACCTGAAGGTGACAGGGGGAACGCTGCGGGTAAAAATGCGGGTGGGCAATGCCGGCAGCGCCGGGGCGGGGGAGGAAGCCTGGGAGGAAAAAGTAGACCAGATCAGGGTGTACGCAGGAGCGCGGTACAGTGCCGCAGAGGAAGTGCAGGCAGGCAGAATCTGCGCCGTGACGGGACTGGGCCGCAGCTTTGCGGGGCAGGGGCTGGGAATGGAGAGCCGCAATGCCCGGCCGGTTCTGGTGCCGGTGCTGACATACGGGGTAGTGCTGCCGGAGGGCAGCGATTCCGTCAAAGTGCTGGGACAGCTGCGCAAGCTGGAAGAAGAGGAGCCCCAGCTTCATGTAATGTGGCAGAGGGCGGTGGACGGAAGCGGATTTTCCCCGGACCGGCGTGCGGGCGTGCCGGAAATCCATGTGCAGGTTATGGGGGAAGTCCAGATTGAAATTCTGAAAAGGCTGATACTGGAGCGCTTTTGCCTGGATGTGGAATTTACCGACGGACAGATTGTATATAAGGAAACCATTGGGAAAGCGGTGGTTGGTATCGGGCATTATGAGCCGCTGCGGCATTATGCGGAGGTACATTTGCTGCTGGAACCGGGGGAACCCGGCAGCGGCCTGCAGTTTGCCAGCGCCTGCAGTGAGGACGTGCTGGACCGGAACTGGCAGAGACAGATTCTGTCCCTTCTGGAAGAGAGATCCCATCCGGGCATTCTCACAGGGGCACCCATCACGGATATGAAAATAACCCTGCTCACAGGACGCTCCCATATCAAACATACAGAGGGCGGTGATTTCAGGCAGGCCACCTACCGGGCCCTGCGGCAGGGACTGATGCAGAGTGAGAATGTGCTTCTGGAGCCGGTCTTTGCATTTACGCTGGAAGTGCCGGCTGGGCAGGTGGGCAGGGCAATGTCCGATATCCAGAGGATGCAGGGGCGGTTTGACGCGCCTGCGGCGGGGGAAGAATTTGCCGTCATTACCGGCTGTGCCCCGGTATCGGCCATGCGGGGATATCAGAAGGAGGTAAATGCCTATACCAGGGGGCTGGGCAGGCTGTCCTGTGTTTTAAAAGGATACGAGCCCTGCCACAATACGGCGGAGGTATTGGAACAGTGGGGCTATGACCCGGAGGCGGATCTGGAGAATCCGGCGTCTTCCGTATTTTGTGCCCACGGGGCAGGTTTTGTGGTGCCATGGTATCAGGTGCCGGAATATGCCCATGCAGAGAGCGGATGGGATGCTTCCCGGAGCGGGGGGCAGGATTTTCCGGGAGCCGCGGGCGCGGCAGTGCCGGGAGGAGGAAATGCGGTATCCGGAAGGGGGAAAAACGCCCGTGACATGACGGAATCACCGTCAGACTACATTACGCAGGACGAAATAGAGGAAATATTTCTGCGCACTTACGGCAAAGGAAAGCAGGATTACGAACCCTGGCGTTACCATAGGGGAAACCGGACGACAGGGGAGTTTTCTTTCGGAACGGAGACACCCGCCGCAGGGGACGGCGGACAAAAGACATATTTTCGGAAGCAGCAGGAGAAAAAGGAAGAATATCTCCTGGTGGACGGATACAATATCATTTTTGCCTGGGATGACCTGCGGGAACTGGCGGAGCGCAATATAGACAGCGCCAGGGACAGGCTTATGGATATCTGCAGTAATTACCAGGGTTTTGCGGGCTGTACGCTGATTCTGGTATTTGATGCCTACAAGGTGAAGGGAAATCCCGGATCTGTGTTGAAATATCACAATATTCATGTGGTTTATACCAGGGAAGCGGAGACAGCCGACCAGTATATAGAAAAGACTGTACATAAGATGGCCGGAAAACATCATGTCACGGTGGCTACTTCTGACAGGCTGGAGCAAATGATCATCTGGGGAGAAGGGGCGGCCAGGCTTTCTGCCCAGGGATTCAGGGAGACTGTGGACAGGACTGCCGGTCTGTTGCGGGAGCAGTACATTGGGATGCCGGCGCCGGAACGCAACAGACCCTTTGAAGCATTACTGCAGGAACATCATCTGTGACAATCAGCCGGGGCAGCGGTCAAAATGGCTGATAAAAGCCTTTTCGCTGCCCTGGGTGTCTTTTAAGTATCTGGCATAGTGGACGATGGCTTCCAGGGAGCCGGAATCCAGGGACAAAAGAATATTTACGATACTGCATATGGTATATTCGGAAGTGACAATCTTGTAAAGATCTCCGGGAGGATACCGGTAATCCGTCCTTCCCAGGAGATAATCTGTGGTGACTTGAAAAAGATCCGCTATCTTGCACAGGGTATTTATATCGGGCCCGTACACACCGTTTTCATAGTTGGATAAATTGCTTGGGGACATGCTCAGAATCGCAGAGAGCTTTTTCTGCTTTATGCCTCTTTCAGTACGTAGTTCCGTGATTGTAGTGCCTACGTTTCTCAGATTATGCATTTTTCCTCCTTATCTTTTGTGTGATAGAATTTCTCCTTCAATTTATATATGCTGTATTATATCAGTTATATATGAGAAATGCTAAAGTGACGGCAGGTTTTTCTATTTTAAAAGGTTTGATTGCAATTACCGGTATTTTGTGATAAAATCTTCCATATCGTACAAGCTGAAAGGGAAGAGAAAAAACCAGCACAGAGGCGGTCCGGAAAAGGGAAGGGAATGCAGGTCCGGATTGGCCCGGAGTGCGGATGGGAGTCGTATGTTATATTCTGTCATATCGGAAGGCCAGACATCCTGGCTTGCCCTGGGAGGCATTTTATTTGCGTTTGTGGCCACGGTGGCCGCGCTGGCGAAGCTGAGTCCGTATCTGCCCAAGGATGCAGGGAGGGAATTTGCCCACGACGGCAATCTTTCCGCAGGAAAGCCAAGGGGAGCGGGCATTATTTTTGTCCTTGTTTTTGTGGTGACGTCCATGTTATTTGTGCCCATGGACAGGGAGACTTCGGTTTACCTGATTCTGGTGGTAATCTGTATGTTTACCGGTTTCCTGGACGACGCGTCCAGGATGCCCTGGGGACAGTTCAGAAAGGGTTTTCTGGATTTGTGTGTGGCGGCGCTGACAGCGTGGAATTTCATGAAGTTTAATTCCACGGATGTGGAGCTGGCGCTGTTTCATGTGGGGTTTTCCATGCCGGGATGGCTTTTTGCCGTGCTGGCAGTGATTCTGGTGTGGGTTTCCGTGAATGTGACCAACTGTGCCGACGGGGTGGACGGGCTTTCCGGAACGCTGACCATCATCACCATAATGACCGTTTATGTGGTGGACAGAATGCTGAATGTGAGCCAGGATTTTTCGTATCTGATTCTGCTTCTGGCGGTGTGCATTCTGGGATATCTGTGGTACAATGCCACACCCAGCAGGCTCATGATGGGGGATGCGGGATCCCGGGCCATGGGACTTTTTATCAGCATCGCCATCTTAAAGACCGGACGGCCTTTTCTGTACATTCCCGTGGCGCTGGTACTGATACTGGACGGGGGACTGGGGCTGGTGAAGTTGTCGCTGCTGCGGGTAAAAATCCGCGTTTTGAAGAAAGTGCGCACACCGCTGCACGACCATGTGCGTAAAGTGTGGGGCTGGTCCAACACACAGACGGTATTCCGTTATGCCATAATTCAGATTATCGTGGCGGTGGCGGTGGTTTACGGAATCAGATGAGAGGAGATCGGATATGTATGACAAACTGACAGCCAGTGACATTAAGAAAATGGAGGAGGAGATCGAGCACAGGAAGCTGGTGGTGCGGCCCAGGGCGCTGGAAGATGTGAAAGATGCCAGGGCGCAGGGAGACCTGAGCGAGAACTTCGAATATTATGCCGCCAAGAAATTCAAAAACCAGAATGAGAGCCGCATCCGGTATCTGGAAAGGATGATCAGGACCGCAAAGGTGATTTCCGAGGATTCCGCGGAGGACGAGGTGGGCATCAACAATACGGTTACGGTGGAATTTTTTGATGATGGTTCGGTGGAAACCTATAAAATTGTCACCACGGTGCGGGGAAATTCCCTGGAGAACCTGATCAGCAACGAAAGTCCTCTTGGCAAGGCGCTTCTTGGGAAAAAAGAAGGGGAGACCGCCCATGTCCAGGTCAATGCCTCTGTGGGATATGACGTGAAAGTGATTCATATAGAGAAAACCGTTGACGATGGGAAAGATAAGATAAGGAGTTTTTAATGAAAAATTATCTGTTGTTTGATTTGGACGGAACATTGACAGATCCAAAGGAAGGAATCTGCACCTGTGTACAGTACGCCCTGGATTCTTTCGGAATTCAGGAGCCGGACCTGGACAAGCTGGAACCTTTTATCGGCCCGCCCCTGAAGGACAGTTTTATGGAATTTTACCATATGGATGAAGCCGGGGCCGAAGCTGCCATAGAGAAATACAGGGAGAGATTTCAGGACAAAGGTATTTTTGAAAATAAACTTTACGACGGCATTCCGGAGATGCTGCGTGCCCTGAACTCCAGGGGAATGTTCATGGCGGTGGCATCCAGTAAGCCCACGGTGTATGTGAGGCGGATTCTGGAGCATTTTAAGATAGAAAAATATTTCAAGGTTGTGGTGGGAAGCGAACTGGACGGAACCAGGACAAGCAAGGCCGAAGTGGTGACGGAAGCCCTGAGGCAGCTTTTTGACGGCAACCCGGTGGACAAAACCAGGGTTTACATGATCGGAGACCGGAAATATGATGTGGAGGGAGCCCATGCCTTCGGGGTGGAGGCGGTGGGTGTGACCTATGGGTACGGTTCCATGGAAGAGCTGAAGGAAGCACGGGCGGATTATATTGTCCGCTCCGTGGAGGAACTACAGAAATTTCTTCTGCGCGGTACCGGGGAGAAGGAAAAGCTGTCCGCATCCCAGAGAATCTTCCAGCTGGTGATTCCGTTTTTCATGTTTCTCATGGTGAGAAATGTGGCTATAAGGATTATCATAATGCTTCTGGTCTCTGCCAGCGGCAGAATGGCGGACTCTAATTTCTGGTTTGTGAAAAACGCGGAAGGCCTGCTGGAAGTGACGGGCAATGGCTCGGCGGTGGTGTCGGCGCTGGGATATGTGGCAGGCGCCCTGTCCATTCTCACCATTGCCAAAAGGACCCTGACCAGAACGGCCGAGGACATGAAGCTGATGCATATCCGGGAGGAGTCCGGGAAAAGCTACGCGCTTCTGGCGCTGGCCGCCGTGGGACTTGTGCTGGGAGGTAATGTGGTCCTGTCCCTGTCCGGCCTGGCCGGGGCTTCCGAGACGTACCAGGAGGTTGCCGGGAACCAGTATTCGGCGTCTTTGCTGGTGGGAGTGGTCTGTTATGCCCTGATTACGCCCATTGCGGAAGAACTGCTGTTCCGGGGCGTTATGTACAACTGCCTGCGGCGTTATATGAAACTATCCGCTGCCATGGTGATGTCTTCGGCGCTTTTTGCCATATATCACGGCAATTCGGTGCAGGGAATCTATGCTTTTGCGGCAGGCTGTCTTATGGTTTATGGCTATGAGTATTTCGGGGACTTCCGGATCTGTGTGGGAATACATATTCTGGCAAATCTGTCGGTTTACCTGCTCAGCAATCTGGCACCGGTGTCCGCGGTTCTGGTGAACTGGCCGGTGGGACTGGTGTGCCTGGCCTGCGCGGCGGGAAGCGTCTGGCTGATGCATCAGGAAAAAAAGGTATTCTGATTTCTGATATTGGGAGGAATATGAAATTTTCGGTCATTACGGTCTGTCTGAATCCGGGTGAGAAATTAAATGCCACACTGGAGAGTGTGCTGGGCCAGAGCTGCCGGGACTTTGAGGTGATTCTGAAAGATGGCGGCAGCAGCGACGGGGCTCTGGAAAAATGGCGGGAAGAGCATGGTATGGAACCCGGCGGGGAACAGGTACGGGTTTTTGTGGAAAAAGATGCGGGAATCTATGATGCCATGAACCAGGCAGTTTCCCATGCGGAAGGGGATTTTCTGATTTTTTTAAACTGCGGGGATGTGTTTCCCGATGAAAATGTACTGGAGCGGACGGGTAAGGTGCTGGAAGAGGAGGCAAAAAAGGGGACGGACATGAAGCGGCTGGTGCTCTACGGGGACACTTACAGCGCCCGGAACCAGGTGGTCATCGCTTCCGCGCCTGTCATCAGCGGCTTTACCTGCTACCGCAATATTCCCTGTCACCAGTCCTGCTTTTACAGCGCGGAACTGTGCAGGAGGAAACCATACGATTTACAGTATAAAATCAGGGCAGATTACGATCATTTTCTCTGGTGCTTTTACCGTGGGGAGGCAAAAATACGCCATATGGAATTTCCGGTGGCTGTCTACGAAGGAGGAGGGTATTCGGAGAGCCGGGAAAACCGGGCAAGGGACAGACAGGAGCACAGACAGATCACATCCTTCTATATGGACAGGGGGGAACTCCTGAAGTACCGGGCGGTGATGCTTGGCACGCTGGCGCCCTTGCGAAGGAGACTTGCGGAAAGCAGGATATTCTCCGGGCTGTATCATGGGCTGAAACAGCTTTGCTATGCAAAAGCACAGAAAAAGAAAACGTGATTTGTGACAGTTTATGAAAAAGGAAGGTTTACAGGGGACACAGAGGTTGCAGGAGAGGGAAAGTGAGTACGCAGCGGAGCGCCGGTGAGGGCTTCACTGCGTTTTTTGTGCACACGGGTGCATAAGGAAAAAATTATTTAGATTTGGCTTGACAAATCCTTTTTTTTACTATAAAATACGTAAATACGAAATGTAAATACGACATTCGCAAAATCTGTTTCCGGGCTGTGGGCCGTGTAACTGTCGGAGGGGAATTATGGAAGGGGAGAAAGAAATTTTATGGGAGTACCGGGGAAGCCTTTTCCGGCTGGAAGAGGTGTCCCGCTGGTACGGAAGCGGGAATAGGTATGAAATCACGGGAATTGCTGCCGGTGGTACCGCGCTGGTACTGCCGGGATCTTATGAGGGGAAGCCCGTCACAAGATGGCGTATGAGGAGGAAGGAGGCCTGCGCGGGGGTAAAGTCTTTGTATATTCCGGCCGGGCTGGAGGAAATTTTTGTTGAAAACAAACTGTTTCCGGATCTGGAAAAGCTGGAAGTGGAAGCCGGGCACCAGAGGTTTTCCACAGACGGAAAAATGCTGTATTCCGCGGATGGCAGAAAGCTTTTGTACAGTCTTGCGGCGGGAAACCAGCACAGGGCAGTGGTGCCTGCCGGGGTGAGAAAGATCACAGGGACTGCCTTCCGGAATGCCGTGTGCGGGGAAATCCTATTTGAAAATCCGGATGTATCCGTGGAGGAAGGCGCATTTGAGGGATGCACATGGATGAACGGCCAGAAAGATTACTGCATGATCGGCAATCTGTTTTTCCGTCTGATGCATTCCGTGAAGGAACTGCGAATTCCGGAGAATGCCAGAAGATTTCATGAAAGGGCTTTTTCCGGGGCGGTGCCGGAGCATCTGATCACACCGGTGATGCCCTCCCAAAAGAATATGGAAGATCTGTGGGGTGGAAAAAGATACGGCATCTGCCGGGAACTGACACTGTATGCCCCCCGGGCCGGCGTCAATTTTGGTTTGTTCCGTCAGGTGCAGGGACTGCGGGGATTCCATATTGCAGGGCAGCATCAGAAATTTTGTTCCCGGGAGGGCGTGGTTTTTTCAAAGGATGGGAAATGTCTGGAGTATTACCCCCAGGGGAGGCAGGAGAGACGTTATGCGATTCCGGAGGGCGTGAAAAAGATCGCCAGGGGGGCTTTTATGGGGCAGGCTTTTCTGGAGGAGATCGTCATGCCGGACAGTGTCACTTCCATAGGGATGAGTGCATTTTTCCGGTGCCGGATGCTGGGGCAGGTGCGGTTTTCACATCATATCAGGGAAATTCCGGATGCCGGCGCATACCAGAAAGGCGGGGTATTTGAGGAATGCACGGCGCTGAAGGAAGTGGCCCTGCCGCCGAAACTGCAATATCTGGGAAGCTATGCCTTTTGCCGCAGCGGTTTAAAAAAGGTGAGCCTGAACGGGAAACTGAGGCAGATGGGAGAGTATGCCCTGGCTGCGGAAGGACTGAGAACAGTCAGTCTGCCTTCTTCCCTGGAGAGAATGGGAAAGGGCGCGCTGCTTTATGCGGAAAAACTGGACGCCTGCCAGGGGACGGCAAAGGGACTGGTGGCCGCGGTAAACGCAGTGCCTCCGGGACTTGCGGACAAAAGCGGGAATGTGGAATGGACGCGCTGTATGGTGAGGGCGTATCGGAAAAGGGGAGACCGGACGGAGGATTTTCTGATTCCCGGAAGCGTGAAGCGCAATGCCGCATACCATCTGGATATGGCCTGGAACGGGGAGGAAATTGATTACACGGAGTACGACGCGTGCTTTGACCAGGTGCTGGATCCGGAAGAGCGCCTGGAACTGGCCGTTATGGGGATTTTGCGGACGAAAGGACAGGAGGACTCCGCATATGTGACCTATATGAGGCATTCGGCCATGAAAATTGCCTCAAATCTGGTGGAGACGGGAAAGGAAGAAGCATTTCTGGCATTTCTGCAGGAGGGATATCTTTCGGACGCGGCCCTTGAAAAGCTTCTGAAAATCACAAATCAGAAAAATATGACCATATGTTCGGCCTATATTCTGAAGTACCGGAAAGGGAACGGTGCCCGGGGCCAAAGGCGTTTTGCCCTATAGCAGAGCGTGAAATCAGACATGCAGGCATCGGAACAAAGGAAGGGGAATGGCATGAGCAGAGAGAGGGAAGAAGGGCAGGGGAGCCGGCTTGCCATCCGGGTGCTGGAGTCCTGCCGGAACAGGCTTTTCTTTCGGTACCGTTATCTGGAGATGGCGCTGTTCCGGCTGGTTTTTCGGGAATGTGAGGAGATTTCCTTTGGAAGTGAGGGGGAATATCTGTATTACGATTATAAATATGTGCTGAACCGGTATGCGGAGGGGCAGGGGCTTCTGGCCCTGGACTATCTGCACACTCTGATCCATTGTCTGTACCGGCATCCTTTTTTATTCCGGGGGGAGCAGCCGGAATACTGGAACCTGGCGGCGGATATCGCCGTGGCCTGTACCCTGGAAGAATTTGCCGGGGAGGATGGAGAAGGCGGACCCGGGGAAAATCCGGCGGTGGAAAGGGGACCGGGGAAGAAATGGCAGGATGTACACGGCAGATGGGGGCGTATTCGCCGCAGTGAAGTGATTGGCAGTCTGAAGGCAGAGGTGAAGATTATGTCCGTGCAGAGAATCTATACATATCTGGAAAGAAACGCCGCATCCGGCGGAAACATATGCGGAGTGGATTTTTCGGGGCTGTGCGCGCTTTTTCAAAGGGACGACCATAGGCTGTGGTATGGAGAAGGAGGTGCCGGGGAGCCGGAGGCGCGGCCCGGGACAGGGGGGAGAGCAGGGGATTTTGGAGGACAGACCGGCAGAGAGGAAAATACCAGGCGGCTTTCCGGGGGCAGGGCAGAGGACAGAAGGAAAAGCGGAGGGCGCAGGGAGGAAATGCAGCGCATGTGGCAGGATGCGGCAGGTAAGGTTCTGCTGGAGAGCAGGGCTTCTGTCTCCCGCGAAAGGGGAGAAGCCGCCGGAAACCTGATTCAGAATCTGGGAATGCTCATGAGACAAAAGCATGATTACACGGAGTTTCTCATGAAATTTGCGGGAAGCCTGGAAGAGCAGATGCAGCCGGACCAGGAATTTGACTATGTGTTTTATACTTATGGGCTGAAGCTGTTCGGGAAGCTGGCGCTGCTGGAACCTTTGGAATACAGGGAGAAATATCTGGTACGGGATTTCGTCATTGCCATCGATACGTCCGGCTCCTGCCAGGGAGAGACTGTCCGGCGTTTTTTGTCAAAAACCTATGACATTCTGCAGCAGACAGAAAGCTTTGCCGCAAAAGTAAATATTCACATCCTGCAGTGTGATGCTTATGTACAGGAGGATGTAAAGCTGGAATCCCCGGGGGATATGGAGGAATATATTGCCCATATGACATTGAAGGGATTCGGGGGAACGGATTTCCGCCCGGTTTTTGCATATACGGACCGGCTACTGGAAACAGGGGCAATGCGAAAGGTGGAAGGACTGCTGTATTTTACCGACGGATATGGAAAATTTCCCGCCAGGCCGCCAAAATACAAGACTGCCTTTGTCTTTCTGGACAGGGCAGAGGATGTGAAAGTGCCTTCCTGGGCCATGAAGGTATATCTGGACGAAACGGACTTTAAGGCGGCAGATTGATGGCTTATGGAAACAAAACGGTTGCGGCCCGGATGAGGCGGCAGGAACAGACAGGCACAAGACAGATTTCGGTATGGGAACGGAGACATTGCTATGAATATCAGAGAGGCGAAAGAAGAAATTGCCCGTTCGGTGGAAATATATCTTGATAAAAATGAGTTTGGGGAATACAATATTCCATATATGAAACAGCGTCCGGTCTTTATGGTGGGAGCTCCGGGAATCGGGAAAACCGCCATCATGGAGCAGATTGCGTCGGAAATGAATATTGCGCTGGTTTCCTATTCCATGACGCACCATACCAGGCAAAGCGCCCTGGGGCTGCCTTTTATTGAGGAAAAATGTTATGGCGGGAAAAACGTTTCCGTATCCGGCTACACCATGAGCGAGATTCTTGCCTCCGTGTATGAAGTGATGGAGCATTCCGGCAAAAGGGAAGGAATTTTGTTTCTGGACGAGATCAACTGTGTGTCGGAAACCCTTGCCCCGGCCATGCTTTTGTTTCTGCAGTATAAAATTTTTGGAAACAGGCGCCTTCCGGAGGGCTGGGTCATAGTTGCGGCGGGAAACCCTCCCCAGTACAATAAATCCGTAAGGGAATTTGACGTGGCCACGCTGGACCGGCTGAAATGTTTTACCATAGAAGAAGATTTCGGAGCCTGGAAATCCTATGCCTATGGGAACGGTATCCATGCGGCTGTCATTGCCTTTCTGGAACTGAATCCGGAATGGTTTTATTCCATAAGGACCACCGTGGATGGGACGCAGTATGTGACTGCCAGGGGATGGGAAGATTTGTCACGGGCCATCTGTGTCTATGAAAAAAAGAATTTCCCTGTGGACAGAAGGCTGATCGGCCAGTATCTGACGGATACGGAGATTGCGGGCAGATTCGGACTTTATTATGACCTGTTCCAAAAATATCAGTCTGCCTACCAGGTGGAAGATATCCTGCGGGGAAAGGAAGCGGAAGAACTGTGGAACCGGGCGGCAGGAGCCGGATTTGACGAGAGAGTGTCCCTTCTGGGACTGTTCCTGGAGAAACTGAATCTCATGTTTGCCCGTGATGTCAATCAGAAGGCAGTGCTGGAGCGGGTGGTGAAGATCCTGCGCCGGACAAAAAAGAAACTGGCGGAAGCAAAAACGGAAGAAAGGGTTCTTTACCGGCTTCTGGATAACTGCCATGAGGAAATTTTCCTGGAACGGGAACAGAAAAAAGCGGCCAACAGCCTTGGGGCGGCACAGAAAAGGGAATATAGGGATGTGCTTGCCCTGGTGTCGGAATACAGGGAAAAATGTGACGGGGAATCGGAACCGGAAAAGCAGTTCGGGCAGATTAAGAGGGCTTTTGACACGCTGGTGAAAAAACATCAGAAGCAGGCGCAGGAGACCGGCCGTGCGCTGGAAAATGTGTTCCGTTTTCTGCGGCAGGCCTGGGGGGAAGGGCAGGAGCTGATCTTGTTTCTGACAGAACTGACTGCAAACAGGGAGAGTATGCTGTACATCGAAATGTGGGGAAGCGAATCGTATTTTCAATATCAGAAAGATTTGCTGGTTTATGATGTCCATGGGGATTTGCGGCGGGAGCTGGAAGTCTGGAGCAGGGAAGCGGAGGAGCCGGACGCTGCGGAATCGTCCGGCTAAGAAATGTCAAGTGTTATTGAAAAATAATTTTTGCTGGACAGTAAAGTCGCAAAGGCACACGAGAGGAACTTTTATGAGTTTCCTTTCGAAATAAAAGTTTCTTTCATGATAGGTGTGTCGAAGCGGCTTTACCCTTTAGTGCTATCGCGCAGCGATTTAGATTAGGAAGGAAAACGGTGCGCCGGAAGGCGGGCCGGGAAATAATGGAGGATAGAGAACATGAATCGAGTAGAACTGGCAGTCAACACGGATTATGCAGGGGAAAAAAAGCAGCTGGAGCAGGTAAGGGCAATGCTTGGCAGGATTGCGGAGGCAGGGTTTACCCATATTCACTGGTGCCATGAGTGGGAAGGGGACTATGTCTATTCGGTGTATGAGATGCGCCAGATCCGGGAGTGGATGGATGAACTTGGGCTGAAGGCCAAAGCACTGCACGCTACCAAAGGTTCCTCCAGAGACGTGAATGTGAGGGAGGGACATTATAGGAAGGATTATACCTCCAACTGGGAGTACAACCGGAAGGCAGGGGTAGAACAAATCAAAAACCGGGTGGATATGGCCGCCATTCTGGGTGCAGGGGAGATTGTGCTGCATCTGTATGTGCCCCATCTCACAATACGCAGTCAGCCTGAGGCAAAGGAAGATTTTTATGAATGTGTGTGCAGGTCTCTGGATGAACTGATGCCTTACTGCATGGAAAAGAAAGTGAAAATCTGTCTGGAGAATCTCTTTGACATGCCCGGGGAAGATATGCTGGAGGTCTGGGACAGACTGTTTTCCAAATATCCGCCGGAATTTCTGGGATTGTGCTACGACACCGGACACGCCAATATGATCTGGAAAGACAAGGCACCGGAGATCGTAGGGGCGTACAAGGACAGACTGTATGCCGTTCACATTCACGACAACAACGGGGATGCCGACTCTCACCGGATTCCCGGGGAGGGAAATATTGACTGGAACTGTGTGATGGATATGCTGGCAGGGTCTGCATATGAGGGGCCCCTTTTGCTGGAGCTGGTATGCAATGAGAAAAATGAGGATGAATACCTGAAAAAAGCATACGAGGCCGGCTGCAGACTGGCCGGGATTTATCAGCCGTGAGGGGAAACTTAAAAACGGAAATACCGTGAGCAATCAAAAGAAAAAAGTTCGTCCTATTTGCATGAAGGACGAACTTTTTGTAATATAATTTCTTATTTTATACCTTTTATATATATAATGCAAGTCAAATCTGGCTTTTGCATCTTTTTTGACAATTTTGTAATAGTTCAGACAGCTCTACCCGGGTCTTTAACAGTTCCAAAATAAGAAAAATGCCTACAGGCCGCATAAAGCCTGTATTTTTTTGTCAAATATCTCGTTCTATTGTATTGTAATATATGGTAATGTATACTATAATAAGAGGACGGAGGTAGCATATGAGAGTTACTACATCAAAATCCAAAAATTCTGAATCATTTTACATAACGAAAGGCTTCATCAATGAAAAAGGCGTAAGCACATCCTCTGTTGTCCGTAAGCTCGGAACCCTTAACGACCTGGTCAAAGACCACGGCCCGACCCGTGACGATGTAATGGCATGGGCACGGGAACAGGCAAGGCTGGAGACCGAAAAGTATAAAAAGGAAAACGAGGCCAGGACGGTCCTTATCCCATTCCATGCCGACAGGCA
>CAJTLR010000046.1 GCA_910577185.1 uncultured Acetatifactor sp. | reverse complement strand
TCTAAACTCCCCACTTTCATATATGGTGGAGCAGCTTGGTGCATGGGAGTTTAGTGGCAAATTCTGAACGTTTTGAATACGGGTTTTTGAGTGTCAGGGGAATGGACAGAAATGAGCTGTTAAATTACAGAAGAAAAGTTCTCCCCTTAATTTGCGGTTTACTCACGGTTTGGGTTGCCGGAGAAATATATATTGGTTTTGTACCCTTGCTGTAGTCTGCTTTCTATTTCTATTGTTCCCTGGTGCGCGTCCATAATCTGCCGCACTAAAAGAAGTCCTAAACCATGACGGAGATCTAGGCGGTCATCGGTACTCTCCATATAATGCGGCTTGTTTTTCAGCTCTTCCAGCTTTTCGGCAGAAATACCAATACCATTATCCTGAATGGTTAAAAGCAGTTTACTTTCTGTTATCTGCAATGACAAAATAATTGTGCAGCCCTGGGGATTGCTGTGAATGCTGTTTTGAACCAGATTATTGACGGCTCGTGTAATCAATTTTGTATCACATTCTATTATGGTGTTTTCAGCGTCAGGAGAAATATTTACCTCTAAAGAATAGGAATCCGGCAGACCGCTGTTTATCAGGTCTGTAGCATAGGAGCGTAACAGTTTTGAAAGTCGGATATTTTCTTTCTGCAGAGGCTGCATTTCATATTCAAGCTTTGATACGAGATTCAAATCCTGCACTAAATCTTTTATTTTGATACTTTGTCTGGAAATAACAGCAGCCTGTTCCTTAATCCGGTTACAGGCGTCTCTGTCATGAACAATTCTGTCCGCATATCCCATAATCATGGATAATGGAGTGCGAATGTCGTGGGATACTCCGCTGATCCAATTTGCCCGTGCAGTGTTCTGGCGGCTGATGATATTAGATACTTTCTTTATACTGTCAGCTATCTCTGACAGTTCGCCGCTTACAGAAAGATTTATGCTTTTCCCCTCTGACAGGGCTGCAATGGAGGAAATAATGGGTTCTGTATTTTTGCTGATTTGCTCCTTGGAACGTAAATAGGCAAGGAACAGAACAGCTAAGTCCAATACAATGATGCCAAGAAAAAAGAGGGGGAGTTTGCGAACCATATCAATAGGATAATAATTGCTGGTAATTTTCATATAGCTGTTTTTGGGATAACCAATCACCAATAAGCCATTTTCATCAGTCCATACAAATACGGGATAATCTTTCAAATATCCTCTGGAAAATACTGCAATATCCTGAATGGAATATTCAGTTGGGATTTCCTCCGGCAGATTAACAGTCCAATTGCAGGAGCCCTCTGCATTCAGATATATTGCCCATAAAGAGTTGGTTATTATCATTTTTTCGGCTTCCTTCGTTATGCCATTGGAAGATGAAGCAGCTGCCACCTGCTTTAGCATATTCTGCGGAGAGGTGCTTCCCCAATTTATGGATACTGCATTGTAAAATGTAAAAGCAAATACAGCTATGTTCAATATAACGAGGGCTAAAATAAGCCCGATAAAAGACAGTAAGTGTTTTGAAATATATTTGCTAAATACTTTCATGGCTTTATTTCCTTGCATTTAATTTATAACCGAGTCCTTTAACGGTTATAAGTGATACAGGCTTTGAAGGATCAGTTTCGATTTTTTCCCGTACGCGCCGGATATGGGCGTTCAGGCTGTTTTCATATCCAAAAGGATTATCGCCCCATAATGCTTCGCATAAGGCATCAATGCTTACAATTTTTCCCTCGTTGCGGGATAGCGTTTCTAATAATGTATGTTCTTTTGCAGTCAGGGCAACTATCATTCCGTTTTTGCTGACTTCGGCACGGCTGAAATCTACCGTGCAGCCGTCCAGCTCTAATAATGGGGAATCTGCTTTATAGCATCGGCGTAAAACTGCATGGACACGCAGTAACAGTTCCTGCGGCAAAAAAGGCTTTACCACATAATCATCTGCTCCCAGCCCTAAGCCGGCAAGTTTATCAGCGGCTTCATCTTTGGCTGTTAGAAATATAACCGGGATACCTGTAAATGCCCGTAATTGCTTCATAAGAGAAAAGCCGTCCCCGTCCGGCAGCATGACATCCAGGATTGCAAGGTCGGGGTTTTCCTGCCTGGCAAAGATAAGTCCGTTCTGGACAGTTCCTGCATCAATGATATTTGAGAATCCGTCATCTGACAGAATGTCAATTACCAATTTACGCAGTTCCGGCTCATCATCAACCAACAGAATTTTTTTTGTATGCAAAAATGAGGGCTCCATTTGTCTGTACCTTTCAAAAATCTATCAATAACAACAGTAATATTATAGCACGGCAGAGCGGTTTTCGGAATCCTGTGTCCCCAAAAGTAAGGTAAAAGTAAGGATACGGGAAAGTTAATGTCAGGTTGGGGATGTAAACTAAAGAAAAAGAAGAAAAAAGGAGAGATTTTATGGACTATATTATCACAACGGAACAGCTGACAAAGAAATATAAAAATTTTATTTCGGTCAATAAGGTTTCCATGCACATTCAGAAAGGCAGTATCTACGGTTTTCTTGGCCCGAATGGTGCAGGAAAATCTACTACAATGAAGATGTTGTTAGGTCTGACATCGCCTACGGGCGGAAGCTTTACGGTTGACGGAGGTCATTTCCCGGATGACCGGATCAGCATTTTAAAGAAAATAGGTTCTTTTATCGAATCCCCGTCTTTTTATGCAAATCTCACAGGACGGGAAAACCTTGATATCATCCGCAGAATTTTGGGGCTGCCGGAAAATGCGGTGGATGATGCGTTGGAGTTAGTGGGTTTGACAGAGTTTGGGAACCGGCTTGCCAAAAAATATTCGCTGGGCATGAAACAGCGTCTTGGGCTTGCGGGTGCTTTGCTTGGGCGTCCGCCAATCCTGATTTTGGATGAACCTACAAATGGTCTTGATCCTTCCGGTATTCATGAAATCCGTCATCTGATAAAATCATTGCCGGGCCTTTATGACTGTACTGTCCTGATATCCTCCCATATGCTGTCGGAAATAGAATTGATGGCAGACGACATCGGAATTCTGAATCATGGCCGGCTGTTGTTCGAGGGAAGCCTTGATGAACTCAGGCAGAATGCGGTACAGGCAGGTTTTGCAACGGATAATAAGATTAGTTCCGCTAATTTGGAAGATATGTTCCTTTCCATGGTCGATAAGGATAATGCAGCCAGAAAGCAGAGGGCCAGATTATGAAAACACTTATCATTGAACTTCGGAAAGAAAAAAGGACTGGTGTTATTCCGCTGCTGTTATTAGTCGGTATCTTGGGAGCCGCATATGCGTTTGTCAATTTTATTGTGCGTAAGGATACATTACTGAACCTTCCGTTAGCTCCCATGGACGTTCTTTTGACACAGCTTTACGGAATGATTATGGTTTTGAACATGTTTGGTATCGTTGTGGCAGCCTGTATGGTTTATAACATGGAATTTAAAGGAGCTGCCATCAAAAAGGTATATATGCTGCCCATTCGTGTTTCCCAAATGTATCTGTGCAAGTTATTTATTCTGACAGTATTGCTTCTGGCGGCGATTGTATTACAGAATTTAGCTTTGCTAAAAATCGGCATCAGTGACTTGCCGAAAGGTACTTTTGAGATGGACACTTTGTTTAAATTTACGGCATATTCCTTTGTCACCTCTATGCCGACATTATCTTTTATGGTTTTGGTTTCTTCGCGTTTTGAAAATATGTGGATGCCTCTTGGGATTGGGGTTGCCGGATTTCTAAGCGGAATGGCATTGGCAGGTTCAAATGTCAGTTTGCTATTGGTTCACCCATTTGTTGTAATGCTAAAGCCTGCCGTTGCCATGAGCGCACAGCCGGATAATGAAATAGCCATTATATCTATGGCAGAGACATTTTTGTTTTCAGGAATAGGTTTATGGATGGCGAAACATTTGCGTTATGAATCGTCCGGCTAAGAAATGTCAAAAGCGAAGCGACTTTACCCTTTAGTGCTATCGCGCAGCGATTTAAATAGGAGGGATTTGTGTGAATTTTTTTGATTTATTAAAGACGGAATTTAAAAAGGTAAAGCGGTCAAAAATTGTTCCATTGATATTTATTGCTCCTCTATTAGTGGTAATATCGGAGGTTGCCAATTTAAGCAGGTATTTTTCCCCGGAATATACAAATGCGTGGTCTGCAATGTTTATCCAGAGTGCATTAGTCTACGCTTATTATCTATTGCCATTTTCCATGATTGTTGTATGTGTGATGATTGCAGGGCGTGAAACGCAGCATAATGGTATTCTGAAGATGCTGGCGCTGCCGGTTAGTCGTTATGCTTTATCCATGGCAAAATTTTGTGTTCTGATGTTTTACCTGTTTATGGAAATGGTTGTTTTTCTTATTATATTTTTGATTACTGGTATGGCGGCCACGCACATGGCAGGAATTACAGATACTTTACCGGTATTATATCTTGTAAAGTGGTGTGTAGGATTATTCCTTACCATGCTGCCGTGTATAGCGGCTATGTGGGCAATTACAGTATTGTTTGAAAAAGCATTGCTTTCTGTGGGGCTTAATCTGTTTCTTGTTATTCCCGGCGTTTTAATGGCCAATACACCGCTTTGGATTGCATATCCTTACTGCTACAGTGGTTATCTGGTATCTTGTTCGCTGCATGATTTTACGGCAGAAGGCATAGGAACTGCATTTTCAGTATTTCCGTTTCTGCCATGTGCAACAGTGGTTTTTGTATTGGGTCTTTTGCTGGCTGTAAAAAGATTTGGGAAGAAGGAAATGAGGTAAATACAAATTGTATTGTCCCATGGACTGGGTACAGTTTGGGGCGGTGTCAATATTGTCTGTGCCGTCACTGGATTGTGTCTGGGATTGGGGCATTTTGACAGTTGGGCGGCATCATTTGGGAAAACCAGGCAGCAGGCTGAATACCTACCTTGTCCACATTGACAGGCAGCGCAGGAATGCTTTAAAAGGCTTATAGGGGGCATGAGACATGCTCTGCCGCCATTCTTTTTTGGGAGCACTGGTTAAACAATGTGAAAACGCTTCAAACAAGAGATTTGACCGCTGTATTTAGAAAATATAAATAGGAAAGTAACTTTTTTGGGGAATACACTTGACTCTGACGTAACGTAATAGTTTATAATGATAGAAGATCAGGGAAGAGGAGGATATAATATATATGAATGTAAGTGCAATTCGTTCAGACGGTATTTATGAAAAAATGATGTCAGCACCCCATGACAAGAAGAATGACATTTACCGGTATGAACTGATGATGCCATTTGAGAAAAAATGGGCTTGTTACAATGTTCCCATGAAGGCGAAAACGCCCGGTGGCTATGATGTCATTATGGCAGGCAGGATGCTTGGACACATTGAACCAACTAAAGTAGACGAAACACAAAAACAAAATATTGAGCTGATTTCAGATGATGCATTCTGGGAAAAATGTGAGATGGCAATCAGGGACTCCTTAAACTGTTTTACCCGGCATGGAATTGATCTGCCTGTTAAGGAGTATCTGTTTACCATATTGCTTGCAGATGCGGAAAGCCCCTACATCATAATGAATGAGGGATATTGTGGTGACGGTGGTATACCGGGATATATTTTTTCCTGGCTCATTCCAAACGAATACACACTGGAGCATCTTCCGGCAGCTTTGGCACATGAGACAAATCACAATATCCGTTTTCAGTTTATCGAATGGAAGAATGACATCACACTTGGAGAAATGATGGTTAGCGAAGGACTGGCAGAAAATTTTGCCACTTCTTTATATGGAGAAGATAAGGCAGGCCCCTGGGTGACCAAAACGGATATGGCAACTTTGAACGAATATATCAAACCTGTTATTCAGGATGGATTAAATATTCAGGGACTTGAAAATCTCAATGCTTATCTTTATGGTGATGAACTGGCTAAATTACAAAATTTTCCGCAAGCGGGCCTGCCCTATTGCGCCGGATATGCCTGCGGGTATCATTTAGTCAGGCATTATTTGAAGAAAACCGGTAAAAGTGTGATGGAAGCGACACTTTTACCTGCGAAAGACATTTTAGATGCTGCGGAGGATTTTTGGAATGACTAAAAAACTTATGTCTGTTCATGAAGTTGCTAAACTGACTGGTACCACTGCCCGTACACTTCACTATTATGATGAAATTGGGCTTTTGAAACCTACGGAAGTAACGGAAGCAGGCTACCGAATGTATGATGATGCAGCACTGGGACGTTTGCAAAATATTTTGCTGTTTCGAGAATTGGAGTTTCCTCTAAAAGAGATCAAAGTAATTCTGAACAGCCCTGATTTTGACCCATCGGAAGTAATTGATCAGCAAATTAAGCTGCTGGAACTGCAATATAAACACATAGGGGAACTTATTAACTTTACCCGTGAAATTCAGAAAAAAGGAGTAACGGCAATGAATTTTGATGTTTTTGACAAGAGTGAAATCGAAAAGTATGAGGCAGAAATAAAAGCAAAATGGGGCAATACCAAAGCATATCAGGAGTACATGCAAAAGGATATTGCCCGAAATGGAGGTAGTTACAGCAAGGCTGCAAACCAGCTGTTGACAATGTTTTCTGAATTAGGAAAACTAAAACATTTAAATCCCGACGCTGATGAAGTACAAAATAAAATTGCTGGATTACAGCAATTTATAACCGACAACTACTATGTATGTACCAATGAAATTCTCAGTGGACTGGGTGAAATGTATGTATGTGATGAACGTTTCAGGAACAATATTGACAAGGCGGGTGGTGATGGAACTGCTGATTTTGTCAGACAGGCCATTGTTGTGTATTGTAGTAAAAAGAGGGTGTAACTGCTTGTGACGGAATGGATAGGCTGCCTTGTCTGCAGCGACAAAACTCATGACAGAATCACAGAAGACACGATTTTGAAAACGGCTCTCTCCACCCGAAATGCAAACAGAAAACATTGCCTGAAAACTATCCGCTGCGATGAATGAGATAGAATGGCGTCGGTTTAAAAACATTTCAGGAGAGCAGTCTGACGATTTTAGATGATGGGGTTTGTCAGGCAAAGTGTGTAAATTTTTTGCTGGGAATGAACCAATGAAAGCTTCGGTTCTGGCTTCCCATCCAACGCTGCTTCTGCCAGGAGGCAGCGTCCGATGGGACCATACCATTTTTATCCCCGTATTTTTTCAAATTGTTTCATTAACATTTGTGTTGCGTAATAATAGCTGTCCAGCGTTTCATATTTTCTATATTCGTACTCCAATGCAACCAAAAGCATTAAATAGATATCATACCATAAGGCCCTGCGCTCCTGATTTTTAGTTAGACTTTTGATGCCATAGCCTTTTTGAAAATAGGTATTATCAGCGTAGGTACGAAAACCCACTTCCATGAGAGGATCACCCCAAATGCTCCGTTCCCAATCTATGATCCCTGTGACTTTTCCGGAATGAATAAAGATATTTCCGTCCCAACAATCCCAATGTACCAATTTTGGCTCTGACACTTCCTCAAAAATAGTTTTATCTCGGTCAAGACAAAGCAACATCTGGTGGATTGGTATTTTTAAATCCACATTTCCCTGCTGTGCGTCATTTATCCCTGCCTCCATCATCTTACGAAAAATAGGATACCATTCCTTTCCCTGAAATTCAGGCTGTCCGGGATACCCAAACACAGGACAGGGGATATCGTTTATTCTTTTGTTTATTTTTCCTGTTTCAACATATATACGGTTTATCTGTTCTGATGACAAGCTGTCTTTTATGGTATTAAGGCTTTTTCCCTCCAGCTTTTCCATGAAGAAATACGGTGAATTGCAAATGGTACAACTGTCATCATATCCCATTATTTTAGGCACAGGTATTTCGCCATGCCGGATAGCCAGTTTCATGGCTTCCACTTCGCTGAACATGATATTTTTTTCGTAAATCATAACACGCATGTCTTTTAATGGCGCTATTTTCAATATCACTTGTTCCTCATTGCTCAAATGAATTTCATAGGCAATATTAAAATAACCTTCAGTCAATTCCCGATAATTCTTCATTTTAAGCGGTGAGAAATATTTTTCCACCATCTTTGATATTGTTTCTCTGTTCTGTTTGTTCTTTGTCAGGCTCTCCATCTTACCATCCCTTTCTTATGGTTTTATAGTTATATACGGCCAAACCGGCAATCAGCCATTCCGCCAAAACCAGTCTCTCTTTTCTCTCATTCTATCAGAAAAAGGGGTGGCTTGCCACCGGAAATTTGCTGTAGAGGTAAGGGCTGGGCGGGCTGCTTCCGAAGCTGGCATTGCGGGTAATGTGTATAACTTCCCTTGTTACTGTTCACGGGTTCGTTTTTTGCCCGGATGGACGTTGTTCTTACGTTTTCTCATTCTTCAACAAAGAGAATCCGTTCGCCAAATCACCGAAAGACATGTGTCATCCGCTCATGATATAATGTTCTGGCAAATACCAGACAAAATAAGGAGAGTGTTCCGATATGATTGACTTCAAACTTGCAGAACTCAGAAAAAAACACAATCTCACCCAACAAGAACTGGGTGAAGTCCTCAATGTATCCTACCAGACTATCAGCAAATGGGAGAACGGCACCACCTCCCCTGATCTGTCCATGCTGCCCCACATCAGCGCCTTCTTTGGTGTAACCGTGGATGCCCTGCTGGGACTGGCCCCGCTGGAGGATACATACAGGCCTTCCGGTTCCGGAACGGCAGAATACTGGGAATACAGGCTGGAATATCTGCTTCATACCCGAAAAACCATGTGGAACCGGGATTATATGCAGTTTCTGGTCCGGGATGTGTGGAATATCCGTGAACCGATCACTGTCCTGGACTGCGGATGCGGTTACGGAGCACTGGGCCTTTTGATGATGCCCCTGCTTCCCAAAGGCAGTAAATATGTTGGCATCGACTTTTCCAGAAATATGATTGAAGCGGCAAAAAAATATTACCGGTATTCGGATATCAACGCAGAATTCATTTTTTCGGATATCCAAAGCTATAGGCCGAAGGAAACTTATCATCTGGTCATCTGCCAGGCAGTTCTGAGACATGTCAATGACGGTGAAAATCTTCTGCGCAAAATGGCAGATTTCGTAAAAGAAGGCGGCCTTCTGGTAAGCATGGAGTGCAACCGTGAGTTTGAAGCGGATGGCCTGTACATCAGCGGCATGAATTACATGGACCTGTGCCGGCACCAGGGGCTGAGGAAGCTATGGCAGAAGGAACTGGAACAGCAGAACCGGGATTATTCCATTGCCATGAAAATCCCGCATTATATGAAAGCTGCAGGACTGAAAAATATATCCAGCAGGATGAACGACAGGGTTACCGTCCTTGAACCGGAGGCTTCAGACTACGAAGATTTTTTGGATAGCATTATAAAAGCGAATCACTGGGACGACGAAAAAACGGACCGGGAGATAGAGACAAACATTTCCTATTTTATGAATCACGGAATGGACCGAAAAGAAGCTGAAGATTATTGCCGCCAGATGAACGGCATTGTGAAATATCTGAAAAACAACAGGGAAAATATATCCCTGACCCATACATACGGCATCATGATCTCTTATGGGTGGAAGTAGCGTCTATGCCGGACATCAGCCGGAAAATATATGATGATTCTCGACTTATGGCATGTTATTTGATATAATGAAAGCATGCGAGGCATAGGAGGAAAATGGAAATGTTAAGACCGAAAGAAGTTGTCCAGTTATGGGTAGACGCATTCAATCGGCATGATGTGGAAGCAGTTACAGCGCTTTACCATGAAAATGCGACGAATCATCAGGTAGCGAATGAGCCGGTAGTAGGCATTGAAGCAATCCGTACCATGTTCACAGTGGAATTTTCCACAGCGGATATGACAGCTATCGTAGAAAATATTTTCGAGGATGGACAATGGGCAATCCTTGAATGGCGTGATCCATTGGGGTTACGGGGGTGTGGGTTTTTCCAGGTAGTGAATGGGAAAATTATATTCCAGCGAGGGTATTGGGATAAGCTCTCATTTTTGAAACAGCACCATCTTCCAATAGAGTAATGATGACAGGCATTTTCTGATTATCAAGTTTTAGTTGACAAGGGCTTTTAAGTTTTTGTGAAACAATTGTATCAGGGAGGCTCTCCGACATTTCGGAATGATTTGGTTAAGAGGAAGGAAGACGGGTATGGGGAATGCGACTGATCATATAAATTTTCTGCGCAACATTATTCTGGATAGTCAGCATTTGCTGAAGAAAAGTTCTGACAGTATAGAGAATATTGTATCGGACATCTGCGGATTACAATATGATCCGTATCCTGCGATACATTTGAACCAATATATCATGCTTTGGAACAGAAAAAAAGATTTTAAGCCGGAGCAATTGGATCAGGCAGCATACAAAGATTTTAAGATATTGGAAGCATGGACATTTAAACGAAATATGTTTCTGATACCGGGCAGGGAGTATTCATTGTATAAGAATGCCACAAAAGGCATTGAGAGATGGGGAGCATCCGATGAAAGCTGGCTGAAAGCGGGAGACAGCCCTGAAATTCAGGTTGCGGAAAAGGAATTAAAGGAAAGCTTAAAAGACTTCGACGGATTTGTTGCCAGAGAACTTTGGGAGCATTTGGGTTTATCTTTTGAGTGGGATAAATACAGACGGGAACACGACCAAAGCTATAATCTGCCGGTATTTCGCGCCTATTATAGGTTGATCCGCAAGGGAGATCTTTTGGTGTGCGGCAGAAAGCCGGGAACTTTTAAGGAACCGGTCTTTATTTTAAAAGAAAAGGCAGGCTTTTCTGATTGGACTCATGATACCATAGATGAAAATGAAGCTATAAAATGTATAGTTGAAAAACTGATAGCTTCATTGGGTGTCACCGATCCGGTTCACGTTTCGCATATCTCAGGATATAAGACTGCCGATATGGTACCTGTTTTTGAAGAACTGCAATCCGAAAAGAAAATAGAACAGCTTCCATACAAGATTGGCCGCAAATATTATTATATTCATTCTTCAAAAATGCAGATGCTGAATGAAAATACGGCTGAAGAATGTGGTGAAGTTCGGCTGATATCCCCGATGGACACAATTGTAAGAGACAAGACCTGGCTTACAGCTTTTTTCGATTATTCGTTTTCTTTTGAATATTTCAAAAAGAAGGGTATGAAATGGCCTCTTTCAATTCTTGTGGGAAATCAGTTTGTTGGTTATCTGGATTGCAAAATGGACTGGAAAACCAAGCAATTTATGATTAAAGAAAGAAATATATTCCATCACGATTTTAATGATTGTAAAACGATTGACCGTGCGATTGAAGAATTAGCAGCATTCCACGGGGCGAAAGAAATCATAGAAAAGTCGTAATTGCGGTAAAAATATTTTGGGAAACCGTTACATTGCGGCAGGGAGTTTAAAATCTGATTATGGTTAAGGGGCAGGGGATATGGCAAATGGATTTTTATTTGTGTGGGAGGTCTGGCCAAACCAATATGGGGCTGCCGCGTAAGGACAGCTATGACTGACGAATGGAGGGGCTGGCGGATATGTCTGCAAATATGAGTGGAGAATATGTGTCAGATTTAGATATAGAAAATTTACCGGACATGACAGTGGGAAATCATGCGGAAGGTGAAAGAAATGTAGCAGGAAAAGATTTGAAAGATGCTTCTTGCTAATGATGAATGTATAAGGTATAATATCGAAACAGAAAGGCGTTGTTTCGCCTTCTGATTCCATATGCGCTGACGCGCACTAAATTAAGGTATAATATCGAAACAGAAAGGCGTTGTTTCGCTTTCTGATTCCAAGTGCGCCGTGGCGCATAGAACTAAGGTATAATATCGAAACAGAAAGGCGTTGTTTCGCCTTCTGATTCCATATGCGCTGACGCGCACTAAATTAAGGTATAATATCGAAACAGAAAGGCGTTGTTTCGCCTTCTGATTCCAAGTGCGCCGTGGCGCATAGAATTATGGTATCAAAACGATAAGCACTCCCAAACTAAATCTGAGAAAAACGCATTTGCAAGGTGATGAGGTGGCAAACGGATTACAAAGATGATGTTTGTGAATGAAAAGAATTATGGGTTGCAATACTAAAATGAAAGGAATAGATAAAAGTGGAAAGTTATAATTTTAAGAAAATTGAAAAAAAGTTTTCTGATAAGTGGACTCAGGAAAAGTCATTTAAGGCTATAGATTTCCATCCAACGAAACCGAAGTATTACGTTTTGTATGAGTTTTATAATATCAGTGGAAATCTTCATTTGGGTCATTTGAAGGGAACGGTTCCTGCTGACGCTTTGGCAAGATATAAGAGATTTTGTGGATATAATGTATTGTTCCCTATAGGAGGAGATGCATTTGGACTTCCGGCGGAAAATGCTGCAATTAAGACAGGAATCAACCCACATGATTTTGTACAAAATGGTATGAATACTGTTCTGAGCCAGTCAAAACAGCTTGGTTTGTCTTTTGACTGGGACAGAACCATCTGTACAAGTGATAAAGAGTATTATAAGTGGACACAGTGGATTTTCATGCAGCTTTTAAAACATGATAAGGCATATAAGAAAAAGGGATATGTCAACTATTGTCCAAACTGTAAGACCGTATTGTCTAATGAAGACAGCCAGGGGGGTTTATGTGACCGCTGTGGCGGCGCTGTTGTACAGGAAGAGCGTTGGGTATGGTTCCTGAAGATGAAGGAATATTCCGAGAAGCTTCTTGGTAATGTTGATCGTATTACCATGAGAGAGCATTTGAAGGAGGCTCAGAGAAACTGGATAGGTAAAAGTGAAGGTGTGGAAGTTGGCTTTGATTTGTATAATGCCAGTGGAGAAAAGCTTAACAATGTAAAGATATTTACTACTTGCATTGAGACAATCTACGGTGTTACATTTATGGTTCTTGCACCTGAACATGAGCTGGTTGAGTCGCTCAAGGATTACATTGAGAATTATGATGAAGTAACAGAATATAAGAAAAAGACTGCGCTCAGAACCGAGCTCGACCGTATGGCTGATCAGAAGGAAAAAACAGGCTGCAAGTTACAGGGTATCTATGCAGTCAATCCGGTTAATGGCAATAAGGTTGAGGTTTATCTTGCCGATTTCGTTCTTGCAAACTATGGAACTGGCGCTGTTATGGCAGTCCCTACTCATGACCAGAGGGATTATGAGTTTGCACAAGTATTTAACATTCCCATGATTCAGGTTATTGAGGGAGATGTTTCCGAAAAGGCTGTTGAAAAATACGAATATTTTGCAAAGAATAGCAAAATGCTTCATTCAGAAGAGTTTACAGGATTACCCGTTTGCGAGGCCAAGAAGAAAATTACCGATAAGGTAGTTGAGATGGGAATTGGACAAGTCCAGGTAAATTATAAGATGCAGGATTGGTCATTTAACCGTCAGCGTTATTGGGGAGAACCATTCCCGGTAATGTTCTGTGAGAAGTGTGGAACGGTACCTCTTGAAGAGGCAGATTTGCCCTTAGTTCTTCCTGAGGCTGATGATTATATGCCTAATGACAAGGGCGATTCACCACTTTCAAAGGTGACAGACTGGGTTAATTGTACATGTCCAAAATGTGGTGGAAAGGCAGTCAGGGAAACTGATACAATGCCTAACTGGGCAGGTTCAAGCTGGTATTGGTTAAGATATGTTGATCCACATAATGAGAATGCTTTGGCTGATTATGAAAAGTTAAAATACTGGGGCAGCGTTGACTGCTATACAGGCGGTACGGAGCATATTACAAGACATGTATTATATAGCTTTTTCTGGCAGAATTTCTTATACGAGATTGGCGCTGTCCCGACAAGAGATCCATTTGTCCGGAAGATGGGCAGCGGACTTATCCTGGATGATACAGGGAGAAAGATGAGTAAGAGCTCTGCCAATGGGGTTTCTCCTCTTGAGGTGATTGATAAGTATGGCGCAGATGCGGCGAGACTGCATGTGCATTTCCTGGGAGGATATGAGGATAACACTCCCTGGACTTATGATGGAATCAATGGTATTACATCATTCTTGAATAAAGTATGGAAACTGCCAGAGATTATTGACGGAGATGAAATATCAAAACAGCATATCTATTTGATGAACAGATTATTAAAAAAAGCATCCGAAGATTATGAGAACTTGCAGTTAAATACAACCATTGCGGCCTGCATGGGCTTTGTGAAATCGGTTAGGGAAGATGGATTTATTACAAAAGAGGAATTGAAACAGTTTCTTATAGTATTAAATCCTATGGCTCCGTTCATAACAAGCGAGATATATGAGGAAGTATTTGGGGGAAGTATTTTGGACGAGACATGGCCGCAATATGATGAAAAGTTTTTGCAGGAGGATGAAATCGAATTACCAATTCAGGTCAAAGGAAAAAAGGTCAGGGTAATTAAGGCAAGTACTGAAATCGGGCAAGAAGAATTAGTTGAAAAGATTAAAGATGCTTACCCGGAACTCTTTGAGGGAAAAGAAATAAGAAAGATTATTTATGTACCTGGTAAGATTATTAATTTCATAGTTTAAGGGATTCATTTGGAGGGGCTGTCGCATTGAGTAATGAGTGCGCAGCCTCTTTTTGGGTTTTCCATCGTACCATTGCCTGACAAGAGCGGTAGGATTATTAAAAGGAAAAACTACTTGACTTCTAAATCTTACCAGTGTAATATTTGAATAAGTCTTACAATAGTAAGATTTATGGACAATGGAGATAAGGAAGAAAAGAAACGGTGGAAAATGCAAAAGGGAGAGGCAGAAGAGGTATGTTGTGGGAAAAGAATAGAAAATATCTTCTGGCTGCGACGATTAGCATGATCATGCTGATATTGACGGGGTGCAGGGTATGGGAAACTGGGATAACACATGCAGATAATGAAGTGTATGCTTCCGGTGAAGATGATTCGGCTGATGCACATCGCATAGAAGAGGTTCTCAGTGATATTTTTGATGAAGCCATAGGCGCAAATACATTGGGAAGTCTGGATATTGTGCAGCGCATGGTTGCCAGACTTGGTGAAAACGGTTATGTGGCTGTTGACAGTGAAAATCAGGTTGACATGACGCAGGCAGAGCAGGTGCTTTTGTTTTGCAGAGCAGTAGATGAAAAAGAGACTGCTGAATTGACAGTGATAGTGATTATGAAGATGGGAATTTGTAAATTTGATTTCAAAACAGAGGACAGCAATGTAGATATTGTCAGGAGATATTACCAATATGATCAGAATGGAAGTCTGAAAAACAGCAGCACAGTAAGCTATTCGGCGGACTTCTGGCAGTATACAGAGGAAGGATACTTAATCTTTGAAGGAAGTTACTTTTCAGAGGAGGGTTATATACTGACATTAAGTGAAACGCCGGAACATACGATGCTCCGGGTTTTGCCGTTGGACGAAAAGTGCAGGGAATATAACAGAAAGTATATTCTGCCGGTTGGCTATGGGCAGAACAATCTGTTTCTCTGCAATTGGAGTGAGGACGATTTTGGGGATTTGGATTTCTACGATTTATTTGACAAGTTCTATCCAATGCTGCACAGCCGGCCAGTGCCTTATATGAGGGATGAAAATTTAGGAGTCGGGGCCGTTTGCCAGGTACCGGGAGGGCTGTTTGAAAATGTGATTGGGGCATATGTCAACATGGACAGCGAAACGCTTCGTTCAAAAACAAAGTATATTTCGGAACTTGCCTCCTATGAGTACAGACCACGAGGTTTTTACGAGGCGGAATATCCCAATATTGCGTATCCGGAAGTAGTGGATTATACGGAAAACGAGGATGGAACGGTTACGCTTCATATCAATGCAGTATATCCCAATGGAAATATGTCTAAGGAGTTTTCACACACAACCGTAATCCGTCCATTAAGTGAGGACAGTTTTCAGTATGTATCCAACGAGTTAATTTTACCAGAAGGAGATTATGACATTTGGTGGCATTCCGACCGGCTGACGGAGGAAGAGTGGAAAGAGGTTTATGGAGCGGCAGGTCTTTTTTTATTTGGAGGAAGATGATAAAATAAACATGACATATAGCTGTCGTGTATGCTTTGGTATGATATAAAAATGAGAGGTTCCTTATGAAAATTGACAGACTTATCGGAATACTTTCCGTATTGCTGCAGGAAGAAAAAGTAACGGCGCCGGAACTGGCAGACAAATTTGAGGTATCACGGAGAACGATTAACAGAGATATAGAAAATTTGTGCAAAGCGGGAATACCGATTGCAACTGCACAGGGATCTGGCGGCGGCATCCGCATTATGGACGGCTATAGGATGGACAGAACCCTGCTGACATCAAAGGATATGCAGATGATTCTGGCAGGACTCCGCAGTTTGGACAGTGTGAGCGGGAGCCATTATTATGGGCAGCTTATGGATAAGATAAAGGCCGGCTCGGCTGACTTTGTGAGTGGCAGGGATTCTATTTTAATTGATTTGTCATCCTGGTATAAGGATACTTTGGCTCCAAAGATAGAGTTGATTCAGCAAGCCGTAGAAGAGAGAAATCTGCTTACCTTTCAATATTATGCACCAAAAGGAAAAAGTACCAGAAGTTTGGAACCATATTATCTGGTCTATAAATGGTCTTCATGGTATGTGTGGGGATGGTGTACAGAGAAAAGGGATTTTCGATTATTTAAACTGAACCGCATGGAGGCATTGGTAAAAGAAGATACCACTTTTCCGCCAAGGGAGGCAGTGCCAATGCCTGATTTATCTGATGAAAAAATATTTCCCGGTGGAATTAAGGTTAAGGCGCTGTTTACCAGGGATTCACAGTGGAGGCTGGTAGAAGAATTTGGTATCCATTGTTTTACGGAAAGAGAAGATGGAAGTTTATTATTTACGGCAGATTATACGGGAAAGGAGAATCTGCTGGGCTGGCTTCTGACTTTTGGCGATAAGGTAAAAGTACTGGAGCCTGCCTGGGTACGGGATGCCCTGGTCTGTACTGCAAAAAATATGATAGAATTATACGATACTAAAAATTGTGAATGAAAACGGAGGAAGATTGAAAATTGAAAATTTTCAATCCCAAGTTTGTGTCAGCGCGGCATCCACAAACTTGACATGCGCAAAAGGCCGCGCAGAAATGGGGTTAAATATGAGGTATTTGTGGCTGGATGAATATCTGCTGGGGAAAGCCGGCGCGACAAAGGATCTGCAAAAAGACTGGAACTGGATCCGGTATCATATTGGCGGAAAAATGTTTGCCGCAGTGTGTCTGGGAGAAAATGATGAACCATACTATATTACGCTAAAGCTGGAGCCGGCGGAAGGAGACTTTCTGCGGAAGCAGTATGAGGATATTGTTCCGGGATATTATTGTAATAAACAGCATTGGAATTCCATAAAACCCGATGGCAGCGTACCCGATGAACTGCTAAAAGAATTGTTGGATAAATCCTATTTCCTTGTACTGGCAGGTTTTCCCAAAAAGAAGCAGCGGGAGCTCTTAGGTCTCTCTGTATGCGGTACTGACTGTACAAAATGCACTCTGCTTGGCAGCGCCTGTAAAGGCTGTAATGAATCCGATGGAAAAGTTTTTCATGCGCCTGACGGAAAGCCCTGCCCAATTTACGGCTGCTGCGCAAATAAACACAGATATGCTGTCTGTGGGTATTGTGATGATATGGCCTGCGATATCTGGAAGATGACAAGAGATCCGTCCATGACGGATTCCCAATTTGAAGCCAGTATCCAGGAGCGGATCAATAATCTGAAAGGAGTCTGTTCTTATGGCGTTCGATTATAAGAAAGAATATAAAGAATTTTATATGCCGAAGAAGAAACCGGAGCTGGTGGAAGTGCCGGAAATGAAATTTATTGCGGTAAGGGGAAAGGGAAATCCCAATGAGGAGGGTGGCGCGTACAAAGAGGCAATAGGTTTGCTGTACGGAATTGCGTTTACAATTAAAATGAGTAAAAAGAGCGGCCATAAAATGGACGGATATTTTGATTATGTAGTACCGCCCCTGGAAGGATTCTGGTGGCAGGAAGGGGTTATGGGGGTGGATTACAGCCGGAAAGAGGACTTTTGCTGGATATCTGTAATCAGGCTGCCGGATTTTGTGACCAGGGATGATTTCCAATGGGCGGTAGATGCGGCGCAAAATAAGAAAAAACAAGATTATTCCAGGGTGGAATTTCTGACCATTCGTGAAGGTTTATGTGTGCAGTGTATGCACATAGGCGCATATGATGATGAACCTGCCACGATTACCGCCATGGAACAGTTTATGAAAGAGCAGGGCTATGAAAATGACTTTTCAGAGAGCAGGATGCACCATGAGATTTACTTGTCGGATGCAAGACGTGTGGCCCCGGAGAAGTTAAAGACTGTTATAAGGCATCCGGTTAAGAAAGCGGAGAGGGATGCAATATTACTATTGTGAAATGTGAATTCAGCAGAAGGAACCTGCAGGGCTCTCTATGAGACAGAGCCTCTGCAGGTTTTGTGTTTTTTCTGACGAGGTTAAAAAGCATATTTTTTGCTTATTATAAAAGTTTATTATAAAAGCGGTTGATGGAAACAGTGGGTAAAATTTTTCAGATTTCTCAAAAAATATATTGACTAAGAAGGGCAAAAAAAATAGAATAAAATAAAAAATGTGGAAGTGTGGCCATTAAAAATGTAATTAAGGAGAAAAGATTTATGAATATACTTATGATTGGAAACGGTTTTGATTTGGCACATGGATTGCCTACAAAGTATAAGGATTTTTTGGAGTTTGGCAAAAAATTAAGCGCAATTTATAGCGAAACAAATATCTTATCACCTGAATCGTATCAGAAAGATTATTTAAATGGTTGGAAAATGGATGAAAAAATTAAGAGATATTTACAAGATTTATTTATTGGGCGTGAAGAATGCAAAGAAACGGAAGGAAATACAAGCAGATTTAAAACAGGAAATCCCAATATGGACGAATTTTATGAATTGATAAAGGATAATTGCTGGTTTGATTATTTTGATCAGTGTAATATGAAGGGAAGAGATAACTGGATTGATTTTGAGAGTGAAATCTCAAATGTAATTCAGAAGATAGATAGTGATATGAAAGGAAAAAGTTTTAACGGTCAAGTTGATAATCTATTGATAAACTATTTAAATGATCACTGTTTAAATAAAAGATATAAAATGGATAAATGCATGGAGGAGAACGGAAGTAATGAAATAAGTTATCGGGAACAGAGGGATCTTTTGCTCAGGAATTTAAACAGACTGATAAGGGCGCTTGAAATCTATTTATATGAAATTACCGAAAGGATTGATTACAAGAGGATATCGCCAGATATAAAGAGTATTATGACATATGACTTTGAATATGTGGATAAAACCACAATTAAAAAAATAACCAAGGTATTGAATTTTAATTATACATCTACATATGAACGTATTTATTTCAGCTGTTTAGAAAAGTCAAAAGAAAATATTGATAAAAGCGATGTAGATTATATAGATTATATTCATGGAAAAGCAGACATTAAGCATACAGTTGAAAATAGCAATATAGTTCTTGGGATAGATGAATATTTACCGGATGACAGAAAGGATAAGAATATAGAATTTATTGCTTTTAAGAAGTTTTATCAAAGAATATATAAGGGGACAGGGTGTAAGTATAAGGAGTGGATTAATGAAATTAAAAGCAATTATGAATCAGGTAAAGAAGGGTATGAAAACAGTATGGAATTAATGATGAATGCTCTTAAAAACGATGATATGGAGCAGCTTCTAAAATGGAGTAAAGCATCAGGCGTAAATTATAAAGGGATGAAGAAAAAATACGACCTCTACATATTTGGACACTCTTTAGATGTTACAGACAAAGATATCCTTAGGGAATGGATCTTGAATGATAATGTGCATACAACGATTTTTTATCATAAAAATTCAAATGAAGAAGGATATGATGATAATGGAAGAGCTGATTTAGGTGCAAAAATTGCAAATCTTGTGAAAATAATAGGACAAGATGAACTGATAAGAAGAACAGGGGGAAGTACAAAAACGATAGAGTTTAAATTGCAGCAGGATATGGTGGATGCATCAGTTATGACTGAATAAAAGCCAAGGATGTGAAACGGGTGTCAAAAACGGGGGACAAAAAACTGCACGGGTGTCAGTTCCGGAGGATTAAATCAGATAAGACAGCCTTCGTAATTTCTGCCGCCCTGGTTCCGTTGGCGCCCGAATCATTTTGAATGTTTGTGGCAAAGAAGTAAGTATTGCCCTTTGTTTCCAAGCAGCCTACAAACCAGCCGTTCACATCCTGGCCGTCTACACGGCCGGTTCCGGTTTTCCCGTAAAAGCTTATATCTTCCTGGGAAAAATTTTCGGAAGAAACCAGGCAGATTGATTTTTTTACGGCATTTACATTTTCCGGGGCAAAACCGAAACGATTGTTGTGGAGAGCCGTTAAAAGCTCTACCTGCTCTACCGGGGAGATTTCCAGTGTCCCCTGCATCCAGTAGGAGGAAAGGTTTGCATTTACATGCTCATTTCCGTATCCGATTTTCCGGATATAACCCTGAAGGACAGATAAACCCATCTGCGTATCGATTTCCTGGAAATACCAGTTGACGGAATCACGCATGGCAGAAAATAAATCCTGATTTCCGTTCCAGGCTTCAAAGGGGTGTTCCGTCCCGTCCCAGGCCATAAAAGAATCGTCCGGTGCAATCACACCTTCTTCCAGTCCAAACAACGCATCATAGATTTTATAAGTTGAATCCGGGGAAGTCCTTAAAGTGGCCTGATCCAGGTCATGGATCTTCCATGTATCATTTTTCAGATCGTATAGTACAAAGCTGCCCCGGTATCCGCTGAAATAGGCAGACAGATCCAGCATGGAAATTTTGTCGGAGGATATTTTCCACTGATACCGGCTTTGATCTGCAGCATAGGTGGAAAGTATCGGGGCAAGCGTGAAAAGAATCACGGCAATGGCGGCAAAAACCGCCAGTCCCTTTAATTTTCTGAAAACAGAAGGTTTTTGATAAGAGGAAATATTGGTAATTCTCCGCCGCATCTGTTTCATGCTTCCGCTGATTCCGACAGCATTGCTTCCGGAAACAAAAGCAAAAGGGGAAGGTGTAAGTGATACTTTTTCGGCAAAGTTGATGAGAGTATTTCCATACTCTTTATAATCGCTTTCTTTGAGGAGTTTCAGGACAGATGTGTCACAGGCAATTTCCCGTTCGCTCCGCATTTCCTTCAAGGCGTACCAGACAAATGGATTACACCAGTAAAGTATGCCGAAAAGGTTCATGAAGAAGCCGGCCAGTGCGTCCTTATGCCTGTAATGCTGTAATTCATGTAACAGTATATACCGCATGTCCGTGGCATGAAAATCCGATATCAGGTGGATGGGAAGATAAATGCAGGGATTGAAGAAGCCCGCAATAACAGGGGATTTTAAAAAGGCAGTACTGTAAACCGGAATGTTTCTTTTTATTTTCATCTCTTTTAGGCAGCCATGGTATATAAGACGGACGGTCCTGTTCTGCAGGGGAAGCGCAGACTTTTTTATGGCATTCAGGCGGGATGCAGACTTTATCATAAAGAAAACCATGACAAGGACGCCGGCCAGCCATATACCGCACAAAATATATCCAATCATGGAGGGTGTTTTTCTGCTGACGGACAGTGCAAAGTCATTCATTTGACTGACAGTGCCGCTGATACCTGGTTCCAGGGCATTTTCCGCAATTGCGGATTTGTCCGATGCTGCCGCGGTTTTGCGTGCGTCAAACCATGCAAAAATTTTTGCAAATCCGTCTGCAGGAAAGGGCAGAAAGGGAACCGCAAGAATTCCAAGCAGCAGAAACCATAAATGAAACTGCATCCGGCTGGTGAGGACATTTTTCAATGTTCGTTTTGCGATCAGAAGAAAACCTATGATGATGCAAATAAAAATATTACATAAGAAAAAACGTATTCCAAAATCTGCCATATTAATTTCACCTGTCTTTTCAACCCTTTGAAAGAAGGGAACGGAGTGTGTCAATTTCTGATTCGGAGAGTTTATCATCTTCGAGATATGCAGAAAGCATTGCCGTAATATCCCCGTCATAATACCGCTTCAGAAAAGAGTGGCTTTTCTGGCCGATATATTCTTTTTCTTCTACCAGGGGCGTGTAGACAAAAACCCTGCCCTGCTTCTGATAAGACAGTACTCCTTTGGTTACAAGCCGCTTTATCAGGGTCTGTATTGTCTTGGGGCTCCATTTTGTGGTCTGTGTTAATTTCTCGGTGATCTCATTGGTGCTGATGGGTGCATGTTTCCATATGACCTTCATCACTTCAAATTCTGATTCTGAAATCTGTGGTAATGTTTTCAATTGGCATCCCCTCTCTCCTTAAGTCTTACGTCTGTAATACATATTATAATGAGAAAATGAAAAAATGTCAAAACAAACCTGGAAGAAAATAACCCTTGGTGTCACCGAACAGAGAGTGGCTCGGGATCTGGATTTACAGGGATTTCTATTTGTACAAGTGCATCCTCCATTTTGTCGATCACATTTTCATTGATAATAACTTCGTAAGAAAATCCCGATAGGGAAAGACCATGCTCCGCGGCATACTCAAATATTCTCTGGTAACACAACCGGGCGTTTTCCACGGATTCTCTATAAAAGGCCTGTAGATATTTTCCGGCGGGCTGTATGTGCAGTCCGGCCTTCTGAATAGGAAACGGAATCTCAATAAACATTTTGGAGTAATCTTCAAATTTACCATTATACAGGCTTTCCACAGAGATCATCGTCCCATAGGAGGCGTCGTGCAGGCGGCGAAGCTGGTATTTTTTCGTCTGGTCAGTAATCAGATCCACCAGCTTATCAAAAGAGAGGTCCTGGTTCACGTCAACGGTAACCAGACTGCGCTCTTTTTTCTCGACAATGCTGATTTCCGACAAATCCATTTTCAGCAGCGTCAGCATATTCTGGCGATGATAGTCCAGCGTTTTCCGCACTGCTTTCAGATGCGCCAAATTCCGGTCCAGATCGGCTATTTTTTCCTGCAGAAGCTGTTCCATGCTGGCGGCCGAACGATTCTGCATAAATATCCTGATTTCGTCAATGGGCACATCCAGCTCCCGCAGCAGCAGAATGGTTTCCAGGATGGAACTCTGATAATAACTGTAATACCTGTATCCGTTCCCGGGATGGACAGCTGCCGGGTGAAACAGGCCAATTTCATCATACCACATCAGCGTTTTCTTGTTGATGCCGTGGAGGGCCGCAAATTGACCGATGGTGAGCAGTTTACTTTTTTTCTCCATTTTTCATTTTACCTCTTGACCGTACAGTTACTGTACGGATTATGATAAGGCATATACCAGAAAAAAACAAGTAGAAAAGGAGAAAAATAATGGATCATCAAAATGCTTACAGCAAACCGGTATCACTGGGAAACATTCTCAAATTTGCGGTTCCTACCATAGGAATGTCGGTTTTTATGTCTTTTTACACCATGGTTGACGGGTTATTTGTGTCCAATCTGATTGGTACAAATGCACTGTCGGCCATCAACCTGACGGCCCCGGTGATTCAGCTGGTGACTGCGGTCATTATGAAAAAGATGGGGGAACAGAAGCCGAAGGAGGCCCGGGAAGATTTCACGTTTTTGATTTTAGTCAATGTGCTGGTGGGTCTGGTGATGTGTATACTCGGATATTCCGTTATGGACAGTATTTTCGGGGGCAGCGCTGTTCTTTATCGGTTTTAATATCTTTGCCAGCGGGATGTTTACCGCATTGTCCAACGGTATTATTTCCGCGGTCCTGGCCTTTTCGCGTTCCTTTGTGTTCATGCTGATTGCCATGCTGGTCCTTCCCGCGCTGTTGGGGGTAAACGGTGTCTGGCTGGCCACTCCTGCCGCGGAGCTGATGGCGCTTGCTTTGTCCATATTTATGTTTTGCAAATATCGGAAACGGTACGGCCTTTCGCGCACACCGGACATTTTGGATAAGAAATGAAAAGCGGTCCTCCATACATGATTGCAGCAGAAGTAACCTTTGACGCACGGCTGCCGGAAAGCAATGATCAAACAGGCACCAGGACAGGCAAATCAAAATCCAGCCTGCCAAATTTCCTCAATATGTCCAGGTCCCGTATGATAAAACTGCTTCCCCAATAATAGTTTCCAATCGTCTGTTCTGCCACGCACCACCGCCTGCCCTCCGGATGGGGATTACTATGTTCAAATGCATCAAGCTCCTGGGCAGAAGGAAACTGATACTCGTGCGTACTGCGCAGCGAAGCGATGATGGTGTCCAAATTCATTTCCACAGTATGTCTGCACTCCGGATAAAAACTGCTGTCCGGCGAACCGACAAAATACACTGGCAACGGCAGCCATGAGGGATATGTTACAGGATCAAATGCACTGATATTCAATGCTGTGGGATCGTAATCGGGATAACCATGGAGAAGGACCTGCCCGCATTGCCTGTACCGGTCTTTCAACTCCTCAGCCTTGCGGTAAATGTCACTTTCCCTGTCCGCGTGTCTGAGGATGAAGTCCGCAAGGCGCCTGGTCACTCCGATATCGGCTTTGGCTGCTTTCCCGGGATCGTAATGAAACCATGGCATATGCGGGAAATCATTATTGCTGGGGATTCCCTGCATCCCCGGCCAGCCGTCCTCCAGTAAATATGTCCCGGAACTCAGATATTTGACAATATCCGCAATGATTTTACTTTTTATGTCGCTTTCATAATCGTCCGTCGTATCCAGATAATCCAGGGCAATGCATACTGTATAGGGAGACGAATTAGGGTTCCAGTTGTTGCACTCAATGTTGTGTCCAAAACCGCCGTCTTCATTTTGATAGCAGCACAAAACCGACAGGAAATCGTCGCAGCTGCCATTTTCAAAAAGAAATTTCCATTTTGTGTATTCAAGGGGTCTTGCGTTACGGTGAACCAGCTTTCTTAATCTTAAAAATTCATCAAGAGATATTTTTAGCAATGTCATTACCTCGTTTTTCTTTTGATTTATCGTACCACAACTTTTCTGCATATTCAAGTTTTACAAATAACTCCCTTGTTTTGGGCCGGAATATTAGTTGAAAGAAAATTGTAATTTTTTCAAAAATCAGCTATACTGGAAGAAACACTCACTGTCAGCCGGATGACAGGCACAGGACAGTGATATGAAAGGCAGCGGGGAAGGAGAAAAGAGTATGGATTCTGATTTGCAGAAAAAACAAAAGAAGGTTATCGTTCCGTTAGACCTTGTTTATGGCGCCATAGAGGAAGTCAGTGATTCCTGGAGACAGTACCTGGATATAGAGGAGATGAAAGTGGTGAGCGTTCCGGAATTTCCTTTCGGAGACGAGGAGGACCAGGAAAGCCAGGAGCTGGAAGATATGATTGAAGAAGGCTGGCAGACCAGGTTTTTCGGGCTGCCGTCAAAGTTTGACATTCATGAATACCACATTATGGAGGAGTTTGTCTGGAGTCTTCCGGAGGGGAAGCAGCAGAACACCCTGGAAAGCGCCATTCAGGGAAGGGGCGCTTTCCGCCGGTTCAAGGACACTGTGTACAGATTTGGCCTGGAGCAGAAGTGGTATGATTTTCAGGCCGAAAAGTATCGGGAACTGGCCATGGAATGGTGTGAAAGCCATGGGTTCGGCTACAGGGATGGAAAAGCGGAGGAAAAGACTGCCGGCGCCGGAGGGAACGGGACAGAACCGAAAAACGGAGATGAGGGAGAAAATCTGGCATGGGAGGAAATCCGGACGGAGCATATTGTCCAGGACGAATGGATAGATTTTAAAAAGTCAGCTTACCGCTTTCCCGATGGAAGTGTATTTGAACCGTATTACAGTTACAGCCGCAGGGATTATGTGGTGATAGTGGCATCGGACGAGGAAGGGAAATATCTCTGTGTCAGGCAGTTCCGGCAGGGAATCGGGAAAGTGACCACGGAATTTCCGGCAGGAGGCATCGAGCGGACGGATGGAAAGGAATATGGTACGGACCGGAATTCACCTGCGGCGGAGGATGCCATGGAGGCAGCCCGAAGAGAGCTGCTGGAAGAGACGGGATATGTGTCGGATGAATGGAGGTATCTGCTGTCAGTGCCGTCCAATGCCACGCTGGCGGACAACTATGCCCATATTTTTGTGGCAGGGAACTGCCGCAAGTCCGGGGAACAAAATCTGGACGAGACGGAATTCCTGAATGTGGGGAGGTATTCCGCGGATGAGATAGAAGAGATGATTGCCAAAGGCGGTTTCCAGCAGGCAGTACATATTATGGCATGGCTGCTGGCACAGAGGGGATAAGAGGATGCGTGAGAGAATCTGTTCCTATATCAAAGAGAAGTATCAGGTTTCCCCGGAATATCCATGGGCCAGGGACACGGACAGCGCTGTATTCCGGCACACTGACAATAAAAAATGGTTTGCTCTGGTGATGAATATTGGGAGGGATAAGCTGGGACTTCAGGGACGCGGATATGTGGATGCGGTGAACCTGAAGATAGAAGACAGGATGTTCCGGGATATGCTGGTACAACAGCCCGGAATTTTTCCGGCTTATCACATGAATAAGGAACACTGGATTACGGTTCTCCTTGACGGCACGGTAGAGGAGGAAAAAGTCCGGGATCTGACTGACGCAAGCTATGCGGCCACCGCGTCCAGGAAGAAAAAAGAGAAAATGCGCCTTCCGAAAGAATGGATCATTCCGGCAAATCCCAGGTTTTACGATATTGAACATGCTTTTGACAATACGGATCTGGCAGACTGGAAGCAGAGCAGCAGTATTAAGGCCGGAGACACGGTTTTTATGTATGTGGCGGCACCGGTGTCAGCGATTCTCTATCGATGTAAGGCGGTGGAGGTGGACATCCCTTGTCATTATCAGGATGAGAATCTGACAATCACTACCATGATGAAAATAAAGCTTCTGCATAGATATGATCCGGGTCAGTTTACATTTGACAGACTGAAAAAAGAATTCGGGATTTATGCCGTGCGCGGGCCCCGGGGAGTTCCCAACAGCCTGAGCCATGCATTGAAAGAATAGGATGGTGTCACAAAATGAAATACAAATTAATGGCAGTTGACATGGACGATACTCTGCTGGACAACAGGGGTCGTATTTCTGAAAAAACGGTGAAAATCATACGGAATATCGTTCAAAAGGGAGTTGTTTTTACAATCTGCACTGGCCGGCCCATCCAGGGTGTGGAAGAATACTGTTCCCTGCTTGGCCTGAAGGGCCCGGTCATCACTTACAATGGAGCCGTGATTGTGGATACCGGAACGCAGGAAGTACTTTTTGCGCAGGAGCTTACGCGCGATGACGCGGGAAAGATTCTGGAACTTGGCCGGCGGTATGACACCACTATGTGTATCTGGGCAGATGGCAGACTTTACGGAAATAAGATGAATGACAGAATTTATGATTATCAGAAGCTGTCGGGTGTGGAGCCGCAGCCTGCCGGGGATTTTGAAGAATTGCTGGATATGGGCATCACAAAAATCCTGTGGTATGATGAAGCCGGGAAGATTGAACGGTTTCGGACGCAGTTATCTCCGGACATGTTTTCGGAGACTGCTTATTGCACATCCAAACCCGTTTTCCTGGAATTTTTCAGCAGCAGGGTTTCCAAGGGGGCAGCCCTGGCAAAAATAGGCGACATGTACGGAATCAGACGGGAAGAGATGGTGGCGGTGGGCGATGGCCTGAACGATTTAAGCATGATTCAGTATGCGGGCATGGGGGTGGCCATGGGCAATGCCCAGGAAGAGGTAAAAAGAGCTGCCCAATTCGTGACATCTTCCAATGATCAGGAGGGAGTCAGGAAAGTCATTGAAACGTTCTGGCAATGAGCGTCGGCATAATGGCCGGGCAGCATACTTGAGCCGGAGCAGCCTGCGGGAGAAAAGCAGGAATGTTCCGGCAGCCTGTTAAATTCTCCAGTATCCCCGATGATCCCGGTCCAGCAGCCGTTCGGAGATCATGTCACGGCGAAGGGTACAAAAATCGTCATTGTAGTCGGCAATGATGATATTGACTTCCCGCTCGGAATAAATTCTGTCCATCTCAAATGCTTTGACGATTTCTTCCAGAATGATCCGTTCTTTTTTCCGCTGAGCCGGAATGGACTTCAGCTTCCCATACTCAAAAAAGGAATCAATGACTTTCTGCCGGTATGCCTGCTCTCTCCGGTCCTGCAGTTCGGCTTCGTCCGACTGCTCTTTCAGGATGTCCAGGATTGTCATGGCAAAGGTGTCGCGGCAGAGGGAATACATGGTGTAGTACTGGGTTTTGTAAGAACGGACGGCGCCGATTTCTGACAGCTTTTTCAGGTGAAAGGAAATTGTGGCAGGTGTCAGATTCAGGCGTTCTGCCAGCCGTTCCACATACATGTCCTCCAGGAGCAGCGATTTGAGTATCTGCAGTCTGGATTTGTCTGCCAGGCATTTGAAAAGCCTGATGGCATTTGTCTCTGTCATTCGGCCACCTCCCATATTTCTTTCCGTTTCTTCAGGATTTCCTCCATGGTATCCAGTTTCAATTGTTCCTGCAGCACCCGTACTTCGTCATGGTGCGTTTTCGCCTTGTCAAGGGCAGATTTCCAGGACTGGGCGATCATTGCCAGACGGGAGTCGAGAAACTCCAGCCGGGCATTCTCTTCCGGGAATGTTTTCAGGGAAGTCTGATAAACGCTTTTGGCTATCTGAAAAATATTTGCCCTGATTTTTTCAAAGTCGGATTCGTCTTTTCGCTCATCTGCCACCAGAAGGGCGATGGTTTTCTGGATATCCGCTGTCTGCCGGTCCAGATATCCTATAAAAGTTTCATGTTTGCAATTGTCCATAATTTTCACCATTTCTGCGCTGCTTTTGTGCATAACGAGTTTGTGGCAAGCCATGTATGG
>CAJTLR010000045.1 GCA_910577185.1 uncultured Acetatifactor sp. | reverse complement strand
GCTAAACTCCCGACTTTTATTGATGGTGGTGCATTGGAATGCATGGGAGTTTAGTTATCAAATAAGCCAGATAAGCTTTGGCAAACTACTTTCTGATCGTAAAGAATTCACAAAAATCTTGCAGAAAAAGGCATTACATGATACAATGCGGACAAGGGGCATATCCAGAACGATGGCTGTTACTTTACAAAAGATAAAATGGATATGCCCCCTCTTTTTGATCTTGATACATTTCAGGCAGTTTCTGCCGCGGAAATCCGGAAAACAATATGGCAGAGATGGAAGGCAGCCGGGGAGGGGAGTCTGTCCGCCATCCGGGCCGGAAAAGGGCCATGGTGCCGAATGGGTGTGCGGATACCACATAAAATCAGTGGGGAAGAGGGGCAGGATGTACGGATTTTCCGTGGTAAAGATATCCTGATTTCAACCGATATATACTTTGAAATTTGGCTGGAATGTTTATGAAAAGAAACTCAGCATACATTCCTGCGCCGGGTGACAGGGCGCTGTATTTTTAATGGAGAGTGAAACGGGCATGGCAGTCTTACATACAGAGTTTGCGAATCAGGTGGTTGACGAAAGTAAAATACCAGTTATTGACAGAAAAATATATTCTTACATTGAACGCTACGGTGATATTCCCTATGACAAGGTAATTGCCGGGGAGCCGGAGTGGCAGGTTTTTTACCAGCTGTCCGAGCTGAGGACCGGTATTGTCAGCTGGTATGACTTTAAGCCGGATGCCAGTGTACTGGAGATCGGCGGGGGATTCGGCACGCTGACGGGATGTTTATGCAGAAAGTGCAGCCATGTGACGGTGACGGAACGGTCGCTGTACCGTGCGCAGGCAATGGCAAAACGATATGAGGGGACCGGTCATCTGGATATTTATGCCGGGGAAGCCACGGAAATAGTTTTTCCGGAATTGTTTGACTACATATGTGTGATCGGTCTTCTGGAACGCATGGGAGGGGGAAGCACGGATAAGAAGCCTTACGCGGATTATCTGCAATTTTGGCTGAAATGGCTGAAGCCGGACGGGAAGATTCTTTTTGCAGTGGAGAATCGGTTTGGCCTCCGTTATTTCTGCGGGGCGGCGGAGCCTCACACGGGAAGGGCCTTTGACGGAATCAATCATTACAGGCAGGGGACTTCCGGCTATTCTTTTAGCAGAAAAGAAATAGAGGAGATTGTGCGGAAGGCGGGATTTGCGCATTATAAGTTCTATTATCCATTGCCGGACTATAAATTGCCCCAGCTGGTTTATACGGACGAATATCTGCCGGAGAGAAATTTAAAGGAACGGCTGCTGCCGTATTACCGGCGAAGCGATACTCTCGTGGCCGCCGAGGAGGATTTGTATGATGACATCATTTCCAACGGGGTGTTTCCTTTTTTTGCCAATTCCTTTTTTCTGGAATGCAGAACGCAGGGACAGCCAGGCCGGGTAAGTTACGCTGCGGTTTCCACAGACCGGGGGGAAGCGCGCAGTTTTGCCACCACCATAGGGGTGGATGGAAAAGTGTGTAAAGAGCCTCTGTATCAGGAAGGACGGGTATGGGCGCGGAAGCTGTATGAAAATACGGCAGATTTAAAAAATCACGGAATTCCGGTGGTAGAGCATACGCTGCTTCCCGGAGACGTCCTGGAGCTGCCCTTTATTTCATGGCCCACTTTATCTAACTATATTAAGGAAATTATGGGAACGGACCAGGAAAGGTTCCTGAAAATAATAGATCAGATTTATGCATATATTCTGCAGTCCTCGGAACAGGCGCCGGAAGAGGAAAATGCGCTTTTGCAAAGGGGCGGTTTGTCTCCAGAAGGGGGGACGGGGGAAGCGGGAGGAAAGGATATCCCTGCAGGGGAAGCCGGGGCATCAGGGAAATCGCCGCTTCATTTCGGACCCATATTGAAAAAAGCTTATATGGAGCTGATTCCCTTAAATTGCTTTTATGATAATGCGTCTGATAGTTTCCTTTATTTTGACCAGGAGTTTGTGCGGGAGAATTATCCGGCCAGGTATGTGCTGTTCAGGGCGATTCACTATATTTATTGTTTTACGCCCAATGCGGAAAGGTATTATCCCAGACAAAAGCTGATAGAGAAATATGAAATGGAAGATACCTGGGAAATTTATATGCGGGAAGAGATGCGTTTTCTGGATGAGGTGAGAAACAGGGAGCAGTATAGTCAGTTTTACCGATGGACCAGGGTTGACCGGGGGCGGATACTGGAAAATGCCAGGCGTCTGGAAGCCGGGCAGTAATCAGGCAGTCAGGATGGGGCGGCCTGACGCATTATATTAAGGAAGAAACCGGAATTGGAAAAGGGAGCCGGAAGGCGGCAGTCATGGGGAATAGGCGGGAAGGCAGGATATGGTGACAAAGGAAATTGTGCTGTTTGGCACGGGAAAATATTTTGAAAATTATATGCTTTGTTACGGGAGCCAGGCAGACAAGAGGCCTGTGTTTGCGGTGGACAATGATGCGGCCAGGGCTGGCAGCGAAAAATGCGGGGTGCAGATCCGGACGCCGGAGGCCCTGCAGGATATGGACAAGGAAACTTTTTATGTGATTATCTGCGCCGCCCATTATGCGGAAATCGGGAAGCAGCTGGAGGATATGGGAATTGTGGATTACCAGTATTATCGTCCGGTGCCGGTGGAAGGAAAGGGCCAGGAAGAAACGGGGCAGCCAAAGCCCTATGCAATAGGATATGTGCCAGGGGTGTTCGACCTGTTCCATGTGGGGCACCTGAACCTGCTGCGTAATTCCAAGGGCAGGTGCGAGTACCTGATTGCCGGAGTTCTGACGGACGAGCTGGTGGAACATTTTAAACACCGCAGGCCCGTGATTCCCTATGCCCAGCGGGCGGCGATTGTCAGCGCCATCTCCTTTGTGGACCGGGTGGTGCCGGTAGATTTTTCAAATACACGCAAGATAGACGCCTGGAAAAGATATCATTTTGACTGTCATTTTTCCGGGAATGACCACGGGGCAGACTGGGATGAGGATCTGCGCCAGCTTCGGGAAGTGGGCTCCAATATGGAGTTTTTTGCATATACCAGCGCAACTAGCTCCACGGAAATCCGGAATCGGCAGGAGGAAACGGAGGGGCGGAAAAAAGGGCAGGAGAAGGATGCGGCGGCCGGCTACCGTGTTCCCGACAAGATGAGGCGCACCTGGAATGTGGAGCTTGCCATGCTGGATGAGGTGGACCGTATCTGTAAAAAATACAGTCTGCAGTATTTTCTGGTGCATGGCAGTCTGCTGGGCGCCGTGCGGCACAAAGGTTTTATCCCCTGGGATGACGATCTGGATATTGCCATGCCCAGACAGGATTATGATCTTTTTATCCGGAAGGCAGGGGAAGAATTAAAGGAGCCTCTTTCCGTTCACACACCCGGTACGGAGAAGGATTTGTTCTGGGGCGGTTTTGCGCGGATCAGGAACAGTCAGACCACTGCCATAGAGACGCGGGACCTGGGACATAAGGGGAATCTGGGGATCTGGATAGATGTGCTGCCGTTTGATGTCTGCACCCTGGATGAGCAGAAGTTTGCCAGAAAAGAGAAAAAAATCGGTCACTGCCAGAGGCTGATTCAGGCAAAAATCTATGGACGTGATTTCCGGAACTATGGGGATATGGGGCGCTGGAGATGGCGTCTGTACCGGCTGCTTTCAAGATGTTACAGCCACGGAAAGCTGACCGGAATGCTGGATGCGGCACAGCGAATGTACACAGACGAAGAATCCGACCAGGTGGCTTTTTTTACGGGCGGCGGAAAATACAGAAGGCTGCAGGCGGCAAATTTCCATGGGAAAAAGGAACTGGAATTTGAGGGAAGAATGGTGCCTGTGCCGGCGGGATATGAGCAATATCTTTTTGAAATTATGGGCCGGGATTACATGAAATATCCGCCGGAGGAAGAGCGGAAACCCAGGCACAGAGGGGTTTATGATCCGGAAAAACCCTATCATGCCTATGTCAGTCTTTTGTGTGATACTTTTGCGGGGGCAAAGGGAAAGAAGATCATTTTGTTCGGCGCGGGGCTGATGTTTGAAGACTACATGAAAAAGTACGGGGACAAATACCGCCCTGCATTTCTGGTGGATAATGATGAAAATAAATGGGGACGTTCCCGGATGGGAATCCAGATCCGGAAACCGGAGGATATCCTGGAGATACCGGAAGAAAACCGCCATCTGATCATCTGCAGCTTTTATTACCGGGAGATATCAGGTCAGCTTGACAGTATGGGAATCCATGATTATAAGGTGTATGTGCAGGAGGCAGAGTGGATTGTGCATACGGAAGAGCAGCAGGAGGAAGGATGATTTTGATGTTTTTTGCCCCAAAAGCAAAAATTAAGAAATCCTAAAATCTGTCTGTGAAATTATTAATTTTTTTAATATCTCTTGAAAAGGCATACGGAATAGCGTATATTGTTCTTGTACATGGAGTCGTGGATTGAGATGGAGGAAAAGAGAATGACAAAAGCAGAAATATTAAAGAAAGAAATACTGGGTCAGTACCGAAGCGTGCGCCAGTTTGCCATGGAGATGGGGATTCCTTACAGTACTTTGGTGACGGCACTGGAACGTGGAATAGAAGGAATGGCTTACGGTACTGTGATCAAGATGTGTGATAAACTGAGCCTGAATCCCGTTGATTTTTCTTCCCTGGAGAGGGATGCTTCCCTGGGAGCACAGCTGCTGGAGAACCGTGTCATGCAGTATTATGTGAAGCTGAACCAGACGGGACGCGACAAGGTTCTGGAACTGATGGATGATTTTGTACAGATCGAAAAGTATAAGGCAAAAGGTAAAAAGAGTAAATAGGGCGCTTCAGAATGAACGAAAAACAAAAAACTTCCGGAAGGAAGTTTTTTGTTTACTATGCGCAGGGGTGCATATGGAAAGTTGTTGCAGACGCAACATGCGTCCTGCGCGATACCATTATTATGATTTTATAGGTTTACCGGATACTGTTCCCGGGCTTTAGAAATATCCGTCGAACATCATGCCTGTGTATGCGCTGGTGACATAAGGGTTGATGTAGTTATGGCCCGGATTTTTATATGCTACCATGACCTTTTCCACATAATCCATGGGATTGAGGGATACCTGGCTGCTTTTCCGGAGCAGCATATTGGAAAAGCTTTTCAGCGATCCGAACGTAACATTGATATCTTCCGCCTGGGCAGCAGTCTGGCGCAGCATATCCTTATCCACGGCCAGGGTGCCGTCTTCCTCCAGGTTCAGGCCCATGGTTTCCAGGGAATTGCTGTACACGGAGGCAATTCCGCTCATTTCGCGTATCAGCTGACGGCTCTTTGACTGTGTTTCCAAATAGGAGGACGCCGCCTTGATAAATTCATTGTAACCGCCTACCAGATGATAAACATTGTCCGTAAGGGATTCCACATCTGTCTTCAAACCGATGGATACCGGCCGGTCTCCGTCGCTGATTCCCCGGAGATGCACTTCATACATCTTGTCGAGGGTAAAGTGGTTGGAAGGGGCAGCGCTTTCCTCCCCATTGATGGAAAAGCTGGCGTTGGCGGGTTCCCTGCTGGTATAATCCAGACCGAAATATTCCACCGTACCGGCGGTTTTGCTGGTGCGGTCGTCGCTGACCGTGAATATCTGTTCTTTACCGGGAGCCAGACCCGTTGCCTCGGAAGTCAGGCGCAGGGAAGTGCGGCCTTCCGATTCTGCCAGGGATGCCCGGATGCCGATGTCGGAATTGTTGACCAGACGGAGCAGACGCTCCTGCACCTCCCGGTTGTTCTCGGCTTCACCCACGGAAAACTGGAACTCATAATTCATGTCATTGATGCCGATATCAAAGGAATAAGTATCCGCATCCAGGGATACCCGGCTGTTGTTGGGCAGGAACAGCCCCAGGTTTTCCTGGGAGGCTGCCAGCGAGTGGACCTGCAGCTCAAAACCGGGAACCTCCGCGGCACTGTCCTCGGGACCGATGTAAGTGGCCGTAGCTATGGTCTCGTCCGAGGAATAAGCGCTTTTCTGACGGAACAGGCCTTCCTTTTCCAGCCCGCCCAGCTGGGCGATGGTATTGTGCAGTCCTCTTGCATTTTCTTTCAGGTCTACCGCGTACTGCTGGGTGTCCCTGCTGGTGGTGGGAAGATACCAGGGAGCATCCTTGTTGAGTTTGACAATAGAATTATATATATTGCGAAGCTCGCTCTTTTTATGGGAATCGAATCTGGTCAGCGGCTTTGGCGTATAAGTGGTAAGATAATTATTATAAACCGTATTCATGACTGGTCCCATTGCCGTGCCTCCTATCTCTTAAACGATAACTGATAATTGGTTAAATTATACCATATATTAAGTCTGGAAACAAGTGGAAAAGAGGGAAGAGAAGCAAAAAAAGAAGGAAGGGACTGCGGAGGCAGAAAGAAGGAAGGGACTGGATAAACATCAAGAAAAACCGCGAACATTAAGAAAAAATAGTTGACGTGGGGAACTGGCTATGTTATAGTAAGAAAACGAGATAAGATTTTAGGTCTTTTTTTTATGCTTAAAATGGAACGGCGAGTTTAAAGAACACGTGGAGGTAGCAAAATGCGTACAAAAATCATTTTAGCTTGTACAGAATGCAAGCAACGTAACTACAATACTACCAAGGAGAAGAAGACTCATCCGGAGAGAATGGAAACCCGGAAGTATTGCAAGTTCTGCAGGAAACACACAGTGCATAAGGAAACCAAATAATTACCGGCGTGTTGCGCGCAAGTGGAAAGGTGTGGTCTATATGGAAAATTCTGCGGAAAAGAAAGCGCTCCCCGGCTTTTTCAAAGGGGTAAAGATTGAATTCAAAAAAGTTGTTTGGCCGGACAGACAAGCTACCTTAAAACAGTCCATAGCTGTCGTCGCCATCTCGGTTGTAGTAGGGGTGATCATTGCGATAATGGATTATGTTGCAAAATATGGTGTGAACTTCATTACATCGATTTAGGACGAGGGTGATTTATGGCAGAGGCAAAATGGTATGTGGTTCATACTTACTCAGGATATGAAAACAAAGTCAAAGCCAATATTGAGAAGACCATTGAGAACAACAAGCACCTTGCAGAACAGATCCTGGAGGTAAGGGTTCCCCTGCAGGATGTGGTGGAGATGAAGAACGGCGCCAGAAAAACGGTTCAGAAGAAGATGTTTCCTGGCTATGTGCTTCTCAATATGGAGATGAATGATGACACATGGTATGTTGTCCGTAATACCCGGGGCGTCACGGGCTTTGTGGGGCCGGGAAGTAAGCCGGTGCCTCTCACGGAAGCCGAAATGAAGCCTCTTGGGATCAAGGCAGAGAATGTTTCCATCGACTTTGCGGAAGGGGACAGCATCGCCGTTGTGGCAGGTATCTGGAAAGATACCATCGGTATTGTACAGAAGCTTGATTACGGCAAGCAGACAGCGACCATTAATGTAGAACTGTTTGGACGGGAGACTCCGGTGGAGATTAGCTTTGCCGAGGTCAGAAAGCTTTAGGTCAGGTATTTTCCGCCCGCAAAGGCGGTTGGATACAGGAAAAAGCTGTCGCAGAGGGTATTCCGGATCCGAAGGAGAAGGGGCGCTGTGCAGGACAGCTGAAAGTCAGAAAGTGGGAGCAGGTATCTTCAGTATCTGCGCCGAGTTGCCGGCATTTTTGGGACGGATGCAAAAGTGACGGTTTACCACATTATTAGGAGGTGCCAAAATGGCAAAGAAAGTAACAGGCTATATCAAATTGCAGATTCCTGCCGGCAAAGCTACACCGGCTCCGCCGGTTGGTCCTGCACTTGGACAGCATGGCGTCAACATTGTTGAATTTACAAAGCAGTTCAACGCCAGAACCGCGGACAAGGGTGATGTCATCATTCCCGTGGTGATTACTGTTTATGCAGACAGATCTTTCAGTTTCATTACAAAGACTCCCCCTGCAGCAGTGTTATTGAAGAAGGCATGCAATCTGAAATCAGGTTCTGCAGTGCCCAACAAGACTAAGGTGGCCACGATTTCCAAGGCAAAGCTTCAGGAGATCGCCGAGCTGAAGATGCCGGATCTGAATGCGGCAAGCGTGGAAGCGGCAATGAGCATGATTGCGGGAACGGCACGCAGCATGGGTATCACTGTCGAAGAGTAAGGAGCACCGGGCGGGAATTGTATCCGGGACAACAAAATCTTCAGATTGCGCGGATTTTGTTGTAGATAACACAGAATTGGGAGACAACGAAAAGTTGTCGCTTGAACCTAGGAGGTAGAATAATGAAACATGGCAAGAAATATGCAGAGGCCGCAAAACTTGTGGACCGCACTGCAGTTTATGAGCCGGGCGACGCGATTGCGCTGGTAAAAAAGGCGGCTCCGGCAAAGTTTGACGAGACTGTGGAAGTACACATCAGAACCGGCTGTGACGGACGTCACGCAGAGCAGCAGATCCGCGGTGCCGTGGTGCTGCCCAACGGAACCGGTAAGACGGTAAAGGTTCTGGTATTCGCAAAAGGCGATAAGGTAAACGAGGCTGAGGCTGCGGGCGCCGATTATGTAGGCGGCGAAGAGCTGATTCCCAGGATTCAGAAGGATGGCTGGCTGGATTTCGACGTGGTAGTGGCAACTCCTGACATGATGGGTGTTGTGGGACGTCTCGGTAAGGTTCTGGGTCCCAAGGGCCTGATGCCCAACCCCAAGGCCGGCACTGTTACCATGGATGTGACAAAGGCCGTAAAGGATATCAAGGCAGGTAAGATCGAATACAGGCTTGACAAGACCAATATCATCCATGTTCCCGTAGGAAAGGTTTCCTTTACGGACGAAGCCCTGCAGGAGAACTTTAACGCGCTGATGGAAGCCATCGTAAAAGCAAGACCCAGTGCAGTGAAGGGCCAGTTCCTCAGAAGCATCACACTGACCAGCACCATGGGACCTGGCGTGAAGGTAAATACAGCGAAATTCTAAGGCCGGCATGCTATCCGGCCCGGAGCTGAAAGGGCGGAGCGCCGCCAAAAGTAAAAATGCATGATATTTAGGGCTTGACTTGTGCCGGCTCTTTGTGATATGATGCATAAGGTTATGAAATCAGGCCGAAGACAGCAGGTGTGAGGAAGCGGTTGCGTTCCGAGCATAAATCCTGCCGAGGAGAAGAATGCAGCCGGTTGTGTATGTACCCGGGCAGGGGAATACGCCGGTGCCGACATTTGATGATAGTCCCTCCGGAGAGCAGGAGGGGACTCCGTCTGGGCTTGCTTAGAGGATTCCCCGGTGATCCGGAGGGTTTTCGCATAGTAGTAGAACTAAGATAAGGAGGTAAAGAAATGGCAAAGGTTGAATTGAAAAAACCTATTGTGGATGAAATTTCTGCCCATATCAAAGACGCACAGTCTGTTGTCCTGGTTGATTACTGCGGACTGACCGTTGAGCAGGATACGCAGCTGCGCAAGAACCTGCGTGAGGCGGGAATCACCTACAAGGTGTACAAGAATACCCTGATGAACTTTGCGTTCAAGGGGACACAGTTTGAAGGCCTGACACCGTATCTGGAAGGTCCCAATGCAGTGGCAATTTCCACCGAAGATGCAACTGCTCCTGCAAGACTGCTTTCCGAGTTTGCAAAGACTGCAGACAAGCTGGAGATCAAGGCCGGCGTTGTGGAAGGCACTGTGTATGATGCCAAGGGAATGGCATCCATCGCAAGCATTCCTTCCAGGGATGTGCTTATTTCCAGACTGCTGGGCAGCCTGCAGAGTCCGATTACGAACTTTGCACGCGTGATGAACCAGCTGGCAGAAAAAGGCGGCGCTTCTGCGTGTGAAGCGGCAGCGGAGCCGGCACCTGCAGAGTAATGGGGATCTGTAAATGTTAAAAAGTACCAGGGGAACCGCAGATGCGAGATTCCGGTAAAAATTAGAAAATGGAGGAACATAAAAATGGCTAAATTGACAGCTCAGGAACTGATTGAATCCATCAAAGAGATGACCGTATTAGAGTTGAATGAACTTGTAAAGGCTTGTGAAGAAGAATTCGGTGTATCTGCAGCAGCCGGTGTTGTAGTGGCAGCAGCAGGCCCTGCGGCAGAAGTGGAAGAGAAGACCGAATTTGACGTGGAACTGACCGAGGTTGGCGCCGAGAAGGTTAAGGTTATCAAGGCGGTACGTGAGATCACCGGTCTTGGCCTGAAGGAGGCAAAGGATACTGTTGAGGGCGCTCCCAAGGTAATCAAGGAAGGCATCAGCAAGGAAGAGGCAGAGGAAGCCAAGAAGAAGCTTGAAGAAGTAGGCGCTAAGGTTACTCTGAAGTAAGGCTGCCGCCGTCGGGACCATAGGACAATCCATGTTATAATGAAAAGACAGTTTTTGCAGGGGCAGGAACTGTCTTTTTGGTTACATGCCCCATGCAGGGGAAATGCCGCCGGGGGCAGGAAATATCCCTGCCCCGTCATATGGCGGACTGCCGTTTGATCCGGAACGCTGTAATTCCTAAGATTTTCTAAATTTAACTTGACCACTTTTCCAATTTGTGTTATTATGGAAAGTGCACTATTGTGCGATGCATTTAGCCTTTTAAATGCATTATGATGCCTGCTTCCCAGAATAAAGCAGTTTTTTTGCGTTATTCTGCGGCACGGAACAGCCTGTGCTGAACGGTGCGCCGGGTATTAATCAGAAAGAACGGGGTGAAATGTCAATGGAGAAAAACAGAATACGTCCAGTTGCCGGCACCAAAGTCATGCGTATGAGTTATGCGCGACAAAACGAGGTCTTGGAGATGCCAAATCTGCTTGAAGTCCAGAAGGATTCCTATCAGTGGTTCCTCAGCGAAGGATTGAAAGAAGCTTTTGACGATATCTCCCCCATCGCTGATTACAGCGGTTCTTTGAGTCTTGAGTTTGTTGACTTTGAACTGAGCAAGAATGATGTGAAATATTCTATCGAAGAATGTAAAGAGAGAGATGCCACTTATGCCGCACCCCTGACGGTGACGGTTCGTCTCTACAATAAAGAAAAAGAAGAGATCAGTGAACATAAGATTTTTATGGGCGACCTTCCCCTGATGACAGAGACCGGTACTTTCGTGATCAATGGAGCAGAGCGTGTAATTGTAAGCCAGCTGGTTCGTTCCCCGGGTATTTACTATGCCATCGGCCACGATAAGCTGGGCAAAAAGCTGTATTCCTGCACGGTGATTCCCAACCGCGGCGCCTGGCTGGAGTATGAGACAGATTCCAATGATGTGTTTTATGTGCGTGTGGACAGGACCCGTAAAGTGCCCGTGACAGTGCTGATCCGTGCCCTGGGTATCGGAACCAATGACGAAATCCGGGAAGTATTCGGAGACGAGCCGAAGATAGAGGCGAGCTTTACAAAGGACACTGCCGAGAACTATCAGGAAGGTCTGCTGGAACTGTATAAAAAGATCCGTCCCGGGGAGCCCCTGAGTGTGGAGAGTGCGGAAAGCCTGATCAACGCCATGTTTTTTGACCCCCGCAGATATGACCTGGCAAAAGTGGGACGTTATAAATTTAACAAAAAACTGGCGATGCGGAACCGGATCAGACATCAGATTCTGGCGGCCGATGTGGTGGATCCTTCCACAGGAGAGGTGCTGGCAGAGGCGGGTACAAAAGTGACCATGGAACTGGCAGATACCATTCAGAATGCGGCGGTTCCTTTTGTCTATATCCAGACGGAGGAGAAGAATGTAAAGGTTCTTTCCAATATGATGGTGGACCTTACCAGTTTTGTGGACTGTAATCCCCGTGACTTCGGGATTCATGAGAAAGTATATTATCCTGTGCTGGCCCAGATTCTGGAAGAGTTTTCCGATGATCCGGAAAAGCTTGCGCAGGCTATCAAAAAGAATGTGCATGAGCTAGTGCCGAAGCATGTGACGAAGGAGGATATTATTGCCTCCATCAATTACAATATGCATCTGGAATATGGTCTGGGCAATGATGACGATATCGACCATCTGGGCAACAGAAGGATCCGTTCGGTGGGGGAACTGCTTCAGAACCAGTACAGAATCGGCTTGTCCAGAATGGAGAGAGTGGTACGCGAGCGAATGACCACCCATGATGCGGACGAGACCTCCCCCCAGGCCCTGATCAACATCAAGCCGGTGACGGCGGCGGTGAAGGAGTTCTTCGGTTCCTCCCAGCTGTCCCAGTTTATGGACCAGAATAATCCTCTGGCCGAGCTGACTAACAAGAGACGTCTGTCAGCCCTGGGCCCCGGCGGTCTGTCCAGGGACCGCGCCGGATTTGAGGTTCGTGACGTGCATTATTCCCATTACGGGAGAATGTGCCCCATAGAGACCCCGGAAGGTCCTAATATCGGTCTGATCAATTATCTGGCAAGCTATGCAAGAATTAACGAATACGGGTTTATTGAGGCCCCTTATAGAAAGATAGATAAAACCGACCCCAGAAATCCGGTGGTCACCAATGATGTGGTATATATGACTGCGGACGAAGAGGACAACTATCATGTGGCCCAGGCAAGTGAGGCGCTGGATGCAGAGGGACATTTTGTCAGGAACACGGTTTCCGGCCGTTACCTGGATGAGACTTCCGAGTATCCCCGCTCCATGTTTGACTACATGGACGTGTCGCCCAGGATGGTGTTCTCCGTGGCTACGGCCCTGATTCCGTTCCTCCAGAATGACGATGCCAACCGTGCGCTGATGGGTTCCAACATGCAGCGTCAGGCAGTGCCTCTTCTGACAACGGAGGCGCCGGTGGTGGGTACCGGTATGGAACCCAAGGTTGCCGTGGACTCCGGTGTCTGCATAGTGGCAAAGAAGCCCGGAACCATTGACTATGTGTCCGCGGCTTTGATCAGAATGACTTATGACGATGGAGAGAAGGCAGAGTTTCATCTGACGAAATTCTCCCGGAGCAACCAGTCCAACTGCTATAATCAGAAGCCCATTGTATTCAAGGGAGATCATGTGGCTGCGGGCCAGGTGATTGCGGACGGTCCTTCCACCGCCATGGGCGAACTGGCGCTGGGCAAGAACCCTTTGATCGGATTCATGACATGGGAAGGATACAATTACGAGGATGCCGTTCTTCTGAGCGAGCGTCTGGTGCAGGATGATGTATATACTTCTGTCCATATTGAGGAATATGAGGCAGAAGCCCGGGATACCAAGCTGGGACCGGAAGAGATTACCCGGGATGTGCCGGGCGTGGGCGATGATGCCCTGAAAGACCTGGATGACAGGGGAATTATCCGCATCGGCGCGGAAGTCCGGGCAGGGGACATCCTGGTAGGAAAGGTGACGCCCAAGGGCGAGACCGAACTGACCGCGGAGGAAAGGCTGCTGAGGGCCATCTTCGGCGAGAAGGCAAGGGAAGTCAGGGATACCTCCCTGAAAGTTCCGCATGGAGAATATGGTATTGTGGTGGACGCGAAGGTGTTTACCAGGGAGAACAGCGACGAACTTTCTCCCGGGGTAAACCAGGCTGTCCGTATCTATATTGCACAGAAGAGAAAGCTTTCCGTGGGTGACAAGATGGCAGGCCGCCACGGCAATAAGGGTGTGGTATCCAGGGTTCTGCCCGTGGAGGATATGCCCTATCTGCCCAACGGACGTCCCCTGGATATCGTGCTGAACCCGCTGGGTGTGCCTTCCCGTATGAATATCGGGCAGGTGCTGGAGATTCACCTTTCCCTGGCGGCAAAGGCTCTGGGCTTTAATGTGGCAACCCCTATTTTTGACGGCGCCAATGAGAAGGATATCACGGATACGCTGAACCTGGCAAACGATTATGTGAATCTGGAATGGGAAGAATTTGAAGAGAAGCATAAGGAAGAGCTTCTTCCCGATGTACTGCAGTATCTTTCCGAGAACAGGGAACACAGGGAGCTGTGGAAAGGCGTGCATATTTCCAGCGATGGAAAGGTGCGTCTGCGCGACGGCAGGACAGGAGAATATTTTGACAGTCCTGTCACAATCGGACACATGCATTACCTGAAACTGCATCATCTGGTGGACGACAAGATTCACGCCCGCTCCACAGGCCCGTACTCCCTGGTGACACAGCAGCCCCTGGGCGGTAAGGCCCAGTTCGGCGGACAGCGTTTCGGAGAGATGGAGGTTTGGGCGCTGGAGGCATACGGCGCATCCTACACGCTGCAGGAGATCCTGACGGTGAAATCCGATGACGTGGTGGGACGTGTCAAGACTTACGAGGCGATTATCAAGGGGGACAATATTCCTGAGCCCGGCATTCCTGAGTCCTTTAAGGTATTGCTGAAGGAGCTGCAGGCCCTTGGCCTTGACGTGCGTGTTCTCAGGGAAGACCAGACGGAAGTGGAGATCATGGAGACCATCGATTACGGCGATACGGATTACCGCTATGAGATGGGGGATGACCGCAAATATGACGACTACGACAACAGTTCCCTGGGTGAGATGGGATATCAGGCGCAGGAGTTTGATGATGAAAGCGGTGAATTCATCAGCTCGGAGGATGAGGACGACGAGGAAGAGGATGAATTTGACGACGTTTCCTATGAGGAAGGCGAAGAAGACTTCAGCGATGGGGATGAGTATTGAGACAGCGCATGTGTATGAGTGCGGGAATGCAAGACTTTAATTTTAGAAGGGAGTGCCAAACATGCCAGAAACCAAAAATGAAGCGGTAACTTATCAGCCCATGACATTTGATGCCATAAAAATCGGCTTAGCTTCACCGGAGAAGATTCGTGAGTGGTCCCACGGCGAGGTTATGAAGCCGGAAACCATTAACTATAGAACCCTGAAACCCGAAAGGGATGGCTTGTTCTGCGAGAAAATTTTCGGACCCAACAAAGACTGGGAATGTCATTGCGGTAAATATAAGAAGATCAGGTACAAAGGCGTAGTCTGCGACCGCTGCGGCGTTGAGGTTACCAAATCCAGCGTGCGCCGGGAGCGTATGGGGCATATCGAACTTGCGGCACCCGTTTCCCACATCTGGTATTTTAAGGGGATTCCCAGCCGTATGGGACTGATTCTGGATCTCTCCCCCAGGGTGCTGGAGAAAGTGCTTTACTTTGCGTCTTATATTGTGCTGGATCCGGGAGACAGCGGGCTTGACTATAAACAGATTCTGTCTGAAAAAGAGTATCAGGATGCCAGGGAACTGTACGGAAACAAGTTCCGTGTGGGGATGGGGGCAGAGGCAATCAAGGAATTGCTGCAGGCCATTGACCTGGATGTGGATGCGGAAGAACTCCGGGTGGGACTGAAGGAATCATCCGGACAGAAACGGGCACGTATCATCAAGAGACTGGAGGTCATAGAGGCATTCCGGGAGTCGGGGAATAAGCCGGACTGGATGATTATGGACGTGATCCCGGTGATACCGCCGGACATCCGTCCCATGGTGCAGCTGGATGGAGGACGTTTCGCCACATCGGACCTGAACGATCTGTACCGGAGGATTATCAATAGAAATAACCGTCTGAAGAGACTGCTGGAGCTGGGCGCGCCGGATATCATTGTCCGCAACGAGAAAAGAATGCTCCAGGAGGCAGTGGATGCCCTGATTGACAACGGCAGAAGAGGCCGTCCTGTGACCGGACCCGGAAACAGGGCGCTGAAATCCCTCTCCGACATGCTGAAGGGTAAAACGGGACGTTTCCGCCAGAACCTTCTGGGCAAGCGTGTGGACTATTCCGGACGTTCCGTTATCGTGGTGGGACCGGAACTGAAAATTTACCAGTGCGGTCTGCCCAAGGAGATGGCCATTGAACTGTTCAAGCCTTTTGTCATGCGGGAGCTGGTGGCAAAGGCTATCAGCCAGAACATCAAGAATGCCAAGAAGCTGGTAGACAAGATGGACAATCAGGTATGGGATGTGCTGGAAGAGGTGATCAAGGAGCATCCTGTGATGCTGAACCGTGCACCCACGCTGCACAGACTGGGTATCCAGGCATTTGAGCCCATCCTTGTGGAAGGTAAGGCCATCAAGCTGCATCCGCTGGTATGTACCGCGTTTAACGCGGACTTTGACGGGGACCAGATGGCAGTGCATCTTCCCTTGTCCGTGGAAGCCCAGGCAGAGTGCCGGTTCCTGCTGCTGTCGCCCAACAATCTGCTGAAGCCATCGGATGGCGGGCCCGTGGCGGTGCCCTCCCAGGATATGGTGCTTGGCATCTATTACCTGACCCAGGAGAGACCTGGCGCGCTGGGCGAAGGAAAGTACTTCCGCAATGTGAATGAAGCCATTCTGGCTTATGAGAATAAATATTGTACTCTGCACTCCAGAATTACGGTTCGTGTGTCCAGGAAGAACGCGGACGGGGAAGTGGTCACCGGCAATGTGGAGTCCACGCTGGGCCGTTTTATCTTTAACGAAATTCTGCCTCAGGATCTGGGATTTGTGGACAGGAGTGCCCCGGAGAACTTCCTGAAACTGGAAGTGGATTTCCATGTGGATAAGAAGGGCCTGAAGCAGATTCTGGAGAAGGTTATCAATACCCACGGTGCTTCCAGGACGGCGGAGGTACTGGATGATGTGAAGTCCATCGGATATAAATATTCCACAAGGGCCGCCATGACCGTGTCCATCTCGGACATGACCGTGCCTGCCCGGAAGCCGGAGATGCTGGCAGAAGCCCAGGCCACCGTGGATAAGATTTCCACCAATTTCCGAAGGGGACTGATCACGGAGGAAGAGAGATACCGCGCTGTGGTGGAGACCTGGAACGAAACCGATAAGGAACTGACGGAAGTGTTGCTGGCAGGTCTGGATAAGTACAATAATATTTATATGATGGCCGACTCCGGCGCCCGTGGTTCCAACCAGCAGATCAAACAGCTGGCCGGTATGCGCGGACTGATGGCAGATACCACGGGAAGAACCATCGAACTGCCCATCAAGTCAAACTTCCGTGAGGGACTGGACGTTCTGGAATATTTCATGTCTGCCCACGGCGCCCGGAAGGGTCTGTCCGATACGGCGCTGCGTACTGCGGACTCCGGTTACCTGACCAGACGAATGGTGGATGTGTCCCAGGAGCTGAGTATCCGTGAAGTGGACTGCAGCGAGGGCAGAAACGAGATTCCCGGCATGACGGTGCGTGCCTTTATGGATGGGAAGGAGACCATTGAGGGTCTGAAAGACAGAATCATGGGAAGATATTCCTGTGAGGATATTTATGATAAAGACGGCCAGCTGATTGTAAAGCACAATCATATGATTACACCCAGCCGCGCCGCAAGAATTCTCAGTTCCGGGGTGGATGAGAAGGGAGAGCCCATTGAGGCAATCAAGATCCGGACCATACTGACCTGCAGGTCCCATGTGGGAATCTGTGCAAAATGCTATGGTGCAAACATGGCAACCGGTGAAGCGGTGCAGGTAGGTGAGGCCGTGGGAATCATCGCGGCACAGTCCATCGGGGAGCCCGGAACCCAGCTGACCATGAGAACCTTCCATACCGGCGGTGTGGCGGGCGACGATATCACACAGGGTCTTCCCCGTGTGGAGGAGCTTTTCGAGGCGCGTAAGCCCAAGGGTCTGGCCATTATCGCGGAATTCGGCGGCAGGGCGGAACTGCGGGATACCAAGAAAAAGCGCGAGGTGGTTATCACCAATTCGGAGACCGGGGAAAATAAGGCTTACCTGATTCCCTATGGTTCCCGTATCAAGGTGATGGACGGACAGATTCTGGAGGCCGGGGATGAACTGACGGAAGGAAGTGTGAATCCCCACGATTTGCTGAAGATCAAGGGAATCCGTTCGGTGCAGGATTATATGCTCCGGGAGGTTCAGAGAGTTTACCGTCTGCAGGGTGTGGATATCGCGGATAAGCACATTGAAGTGATCGTGCGCCAGATGCTGAAGAAAGTGCGCATTGAGAACAGCGGGGACACGGAATTCCTGCCCGGTACGCTGGTGGATGTACTGGACTACGAGGATATGAACGAGATGCTCTTTGCCGAAGGAAAAGAGCTGGCAGAGGGAAAGCAGGTACTGCTGGGGATTACCAAAGCGGCGCTTGCCACCAATTCCTTCCTGTCTGCGGCATCTTTCCAGGAGACCACCAAGGTTCTGACGGAAGCCGCCATAAAAGGTAAGGTGGATAATCTGATCGGCCTGAAGGAGAATGTCATTATCGGTAAGCTGATTCCTGTGGGTACAGGAATGAAGCGGTACCGCAGTATCAGACTGAACACAGACGAAATGGAGACCATTTCCATAGACGAGCTGGGCGGGGAGGAAGAGACTGACTGCCCGGAGCCCGCTGAAGATATGGTAATGGAAGAGACGGATGTGGAAGAGAGCGAGACGGATGCGGAAGACATTATCCGCGGGGAGTCTTATCAGACAGAGGCAGAGGAAGATCTGGTTCTGGCGGGAACAGCAGAATAAAATATGCAGCAGTTCCGGAATCTGCCTGAAGTATTTATAAGTGTGGGCCGGATTCCGGGGATCTGATCTGGATATGGGAGACAAAGGGGTGTGGTTCAACAGGGCAACACCCCTTTGCTTTTATGCACAGGGGCGCATAAGGAAAATAGTTGCTGAGGCAACATGCGCCCCGCGCGGCGAGCAGGGGAGAAGGCATTCCCCTACTCGATTATAAGGGCGGGGAAGAGAAAACGTCCGGGCAGGCAGGGAAAATTTTTCCTGCCGGATGAAGGAAAAATGGCAGAGTGTAAAGAAGCGCCGGTCCGGATGCGGCCGGGGAGCGCGGAGGTGGATATGAAGATATTGGTAACAGGTGTAAAAGGCCAGCTGGGCCATGATGTGGTAAAGGAACTGGAGGGGCGGGGAATCGAAGCCATAGGGGTGGATATTGAGGAGATGGATATCACGGATGCTGCCAGTGTGGAGAAAGTGATCAAAGAGACCGCTCCGGACGCGGTGATTCACTGTGCCGCCTACACTGCCGTGGATGCGGCCGAGGAGAATGAAGAACTTTGCCGTAAGGTCAATGCGGATGGTCCCCGGTATATTGCAAATGTGTGCAAAGAGCTGGATATCAGGATGCTGCAGGTGAGCACGGATTATGTGTTCAGCGGGGAGGGTGAGCGGTTCTGGGAGCCGGAGGACGAAGGAGATCCCCGCAGTGTATACGGACGGACCAAATATGAGGGAGAGCTGGAGGTAAGGGAGATTCTGGAGAAATATTTTATTGTCCGGATCGCCTGGGTGTTCGGCGTCAACGGAAAAAATTTTGTGAAAACCATGCTGAACCTGGCCAAAACCCATGACACCATCCGGGTGGTAAACGATCAGTTCGGTTCCCCCACCTATACTTTTGACCTGGCCAGACTGCTGGCAGACATGATTCTCACGGAAAAATACGGTGTCTATCACGCCACCAACGAGGGAACCTGCTCCTGGTATGAATTTGCATGTTCGATTTTCAGGGAGGCGGGAGTCTCTGTCAATGTGGTTCCGGTGACCACGGAGGAATACGGCGCAAAGGCGAAGCGTCCGGCAAACAGCCGTATGAATAACGACAAGCTGACGGAGAACGGATTCCGGAAGCTTCCGGCCTGGCAGGATGCCCTGGCCAGATATGTGGCAGTACTGAAGGAGCAGGATGAGGCGTAATGTTACTGAAAGCAGCGATCTGTGAAGACGATCCCACACAAATGAAAAATGTAAAGAGAATGGTTGAGGGCTGGGGCGGGGCAAGAAGCCTGAAGCTGCTGATTTATTCCTATGCAAACTGCGAGGCTTTTCTGACGGACTGGCTGGAGAAGATGGACTTTGACCTGGCCATTCTTGACATTGACCTGGGACAGGGGATCAACGGCATGGAGCTGGCCAGGCATATCCGTCAAAAAGATGACGCAATTACGATTGTGTTTATCTCGGGCCTGGCAGGGTACATGAGCCAGGGATATGATGTGCGGGCCTGCCATTTCCTGGTAAAACCGGTGAAGGAAGAGAGGGTGTGGGAGGTTCTGGACAAAGCGCTGACAGAGGTGGGAAAAAAGGAAAGCTATCTGCTGCTGGAAGAGGAGACGGAGGCCGAGAAAATTCCGGTGAGCCGCATTCTGTATGCGGAAGCCTTTTCCCACACCACGGCGCTGTACCTGACACCGGGCAGCGGGGAAAAGAAGCCTGTGTGCAGGGAGATCAGGATGTGTCTGGGAGACCTGGAAGGGAGGCTTGCAGGCTCCGGTTTTTTCCGCTGTCACCGCTCTTATCTGGTGCATCTGCCGTATATCAGGAAAATCGATAAGACATCGGTGCTGCTGGACCATGCGGGTCCGCTTCCCGTCAGCAGGGGAAAGAGGGCGGATCTTTACCGGGCTTTTCTGGACTATCACAGGGCAGAAGAATAGGAGCGGCGATATGTTTTCTGGCATATACAAGTTTTTTGCAGATAAAAAGCTGGGCTCCCAGCGGGCCCTGACGGAAAAGCATTATGAAGAAGTGCAGAATATGTACCAGCAGATGCGTACCTGGAGGCATGACTACAAAAATCATCTGCAGGTGATGAAGGCGTACCTGGATATGGGGGAATATGAGGAACTTTCCGACTACATCCTGGAGCTTGACCGGGAGCTGACCCGGATCGACAAAGTGATTGAGACGGGAAAACTGACGCTGGATGCCCTTCTGAACAGTAAAATTGCCACTGCCAGGGCAAAACAGATTGAGGTCAATGTGAAAGTGGTTCTGCCGCCGGAGCTTTCGGTGGCAGATTATGACTTATGTGTTCTTCTGGGAAATCTGCTGGACAATGCCATAGAAGGGTGCGACAGCCAGAAAGAGGGGGAGAGACGCTTTCTGCGAATATATATCGGAGTGCTCAGGGAGCAGCTGTATCTGACCGTGACCAATTCACACAATGTCCCGGTAAAGAGAGAAGGAGGGCGGTACCATTCCACGAAAGCTTCTGACAGGGGGCTGGGAATGATGAGTATTGACAGTATTGTCTCCAGGTATCACGGCTATGTGAACCGGAAAAATGACGAAAGCGTCTTTGTGACGGAAGTACTGCTGCCCATGTAAGATGTGCAGGCATCTGCAGGGCGGCGCTTCCGCTTTTACTGTATTTTCTTTGATGCAATTCACGTTCTCACAAATACCATTCGGGTAAAAATCTCCATAACAGAAAAAATAATGTTACAATATTGACAGAAAGGAAAGAGACCGCACTGCCAGATGGCCGCATCCTGTGCCGCCTTCCTCCGCAAGGCAGTGCGGGCCGGCTTTCCTTCACCGGGGGTATGCCCAACGACATGTTGTGGCTGGCAGCTTTCTGACATGCCCGGTCAGAACGGGCGTAAAGGTTTCAATGTGGCAGACTGGAATGAAAAACGGTATCTGTCGGAAGAATGACGGCTATACCGGAAAAGAAATGGGAGCGGAAAATGGAAAAACGGAAAAAGAAAGAAAAAGGGGATGGGCTGTTCGTAAATTATTGTTATCTGTACAAGGGCTGGTTTCAGATGAGCAGATGGAATATTCTTTTTATGGTGATGATTCTGGCCGGCGGGGTATCTTCCCTGTATATGGGACTGTATCTTCCCAAGATAGCGGTATCACTGGTGATGTCCCAGGTACCGCTGCATGAGATGGCCATCACCTTCGGGCTGGCCGGACTGCTGTATTTTTTTCTGTCATGGACGGAAAATGCCGGTTACAGGCTGATGAACAGCCCCAGCCTGAAATACCGGCATGTGCTGGAAGAAAGAATATTGCACAAGATATGCCGCACGGCTTACTGTGACCTGGAGGATCCCGACTACAAAAAGCGGATAGAACATGCAAAGCATCTTTATCAGCACTGGGACAGGGATGCAAGACAGTGTATCTGGGATTCCGTTGAGTTTGTATATCTGCTAATCACCATTCCCATCACATCCGGCATGCTGATGAGCCTGCATCCCACAGTGATTGTGGTGCTGGCAGTGGGGACATGGCTGCAGTACCGGCTCAGCCAGAGAAACATTGTATGGGAGAAAAAGTACAGGGATCTCTGGCAGCCCCTGGAGATGAGAATTGACTATATTTCCTGGAAGGTGGCCGACTTTTCCTATGCCAAGGATATAAGGCTGTATGCGGCGGACAAGTGGCTGTTACCGAAATATAAAAAGCTGATGGGCGAGCGGCGGAATTGGAAGAAAAAGCAGATCATGCACGGAATGGGCCTTAGTGCAGCCGGAAAGATCACGGAAGTGGTCAAGCAGATGTTTGTGTATGGTTTTTTGCTGTGGGGTGTGATTTCCGGGAATGTCAGGGCAGATGATTTTGTGCTGTATGTGGGACTGGCGCTGTCGCTGAGCGATTCCTTTACCCAGGTTGCCATGCGTCTGAGCAGGGTCAGGGAATCTATGTTGTCCATTTCCGATTACCGCAAAATGATGAGCATGCCCGATTCCCGGCAGCGGGAGGAAAAAGGAGATCCGGGGCTGCCGGAAGGAAGGGCGCCCGGCATCACTTTTTCCCATGTGTCCTTTGCCTATCCGGGAACAGGGGAAAACACGCTGGAGGATGTGGATATCACCATTCGCCCCGGGGAAAAGATAGCGCTGGTAGGTGCAAACGGCGCAGGCAAGAGCACGCTGGTGAAGCTGCTCTGCGGCATGTATGAACCCACGGGAGGAGAGATTTTGCTGGATGGGGTACCTGCAGCCCGATGGGGGCTGGAGGAGTGGTATCGTCTCTTTTCCGTGGTTTTCCAGGATGTGGGAGTGATACCGGCCACCATCGCGGAAAATGTGTCGTCCTCTTCCCTGGAAAAGCTGGACAGGAATAAGGTGCGGGAGTGTCTGGAAAAGGCCGGGCTTATGGAACTGGTGGACAGTCTGCCGAAGGGGATGGATACCTGTCTGCAGAAGGAAATGTTCCGGGAGGGAATCAATCTTTCCGGCGGGGAAACCCAGAAGCTTCTGCTGGCCCGGGCTATTTACAAGGAGGCTCCCATTCTGGTGCTGGACGAACCTACGGCGGCGCTGGACTCCATAGCGGAGAACCAGCTGTATCTGAAGTACAGCGAGCTGACCAGAGGCAGGACGGCGGTCTTTATTTCCCATCGGCTGTCCAGTACCCGTTTCTGTGACCGGATTCTGATGCTGGAGAACGGACGGATTACGGAGCAGGGCAGCCATGAAGAACTGATGAAGAACAGAAAAGCATATTATGAAATGTTTCAGCTGCAGAGTCATTATTACCAGAAAGACAGGACGGAAGATTTTTCCTCCGGGCTGGATCCGGAATGGGAGGTGAGCGGTTATGCCAGCAATTAAAAAGAAAGAAAAAGGAAAGCTGGGCAGAGTCCTGCATTTATACAGGAGAGCCATGGGGCTGATGTTCCGGGAGTCCGGCGCATACACGATGATTGTATGCGGCCAGTGGATACTGAGGTTCTGTGCACCATACTGGGGGATCTGGTTTTCTGCCAGGCTCCTGGATGAAGTGCTGGGGGAGCGGGTGCCGGAGAGGCTGGTAAAGTATGTTGTCTGCCTGCTTCTGGGAAATCTGGTGCTGGAATTCCTGAAAGAACTTCTGGACAGTCTGGAAGCGCAGAAACATTATAATTTTTTCCAGAAGGAGATCATGATTTTTGCCGGAAAGGTCATGGAGCTGGATTATGATTTGCTGGAAGACGAAGAACTCCATATGCTGTACCGGCGTGTGGGGAGAGAGACTACAAATGATGGGAAGAATCTGGAAACCCTGCGGAGGCACCTGCCTTTGCTGATGGGCAGCGTGGCGGGAATAGGGATGTCCCTGTTCATGGTGTGGGATCTTCTGGCAAGGATGAAGGATCAGGCATTTCTGCTGCTCCTGTTTGTGCTGCTTGTGGCGGCAGGAATATGGGTCAGCGCAAGATGTTCGGCGGCCACAAGCAGGGTCTGGGAGGAATGCAACGGGGCCATAAGTGAATACTGTGCCCGGCGGGACGGATACATGAATTATTTTTCCCAATACGGGAAGGGAAAAGAGGTCCGCATTTACGGACTTGGAAAACTGCTGATTGACAGATTGATGCAGTCGCATCATTTTGTGGATAAGGAGGTGGATAAGAGGGACCTGAAAGCGCTGTTTCATAACAGTATCGTGCAGTTTTCCCAGAAAGTGACGATGACCGTGACATACTGCCTTACCGGATTTGCGGCTTTGGCGGGAATGATCACCTTCGGCAGTATGTTACAGTATGTTCAGAGTCTCACCCATTTTATTGATCATATCTCCTGCTGCGGAGAGGCGCTGGTGACCCTGTGGTACAACGCGGAGTATCTGGAACGGTATTTTGCGTTTCTGGACACGCCCAGCCATATGCAGAAGGGCTGTCTGCCCGTGGAAAAGAGGGTGGATAGTGAGTATAAGATTGTATTTGACCATGTGTCCTTCCGGTATCCGGGCAGCGATAAATATGCCCTGAAGGATATCAGCATAGAGTTTAAGGTGGGGGAAAAGCTGGCGGTGGTGGGGATGAACGGCAGCGGCAAGTCAACCTTTATCAAGCTTCTGTGCAGGCTCTACGATCCTACGGAAGGAACCATTTACATGAACGGCATCGACATCCGGCGATATGATTATCAGGAGTACTTCGGGCTGTTTTCCGTGGTGTTCCAGGATTTCAGGCTGTTTTCTTTCGGGCTGGGGGAAAATGTTGCCATGTCGGAAACTTTCCGGGAAGAGGCAGTGCGGGATGCACTGGTTAAGGCCGGAATGGAAGAATTTCTGAAAGAACACAATGATGATTTATCAACCACATTATACCGTGATTTTGACAAAAACGGTGTGGAGGTATCCGGGGGAGAAGCCCAGAAAATCGCCCTGGCCAGGGCAGTGTGCAAGGGAGCGCCTTTCGTACTGCTGGACGAGCCTACGGCGGCGCTGGACCCGAAAGCAGAGTATGAAATCTATAAAAGATTCAATGATCTGGTGGCAGACCGGACTACGGTTTATATTTCCCATCGTATGTCTTCCTGCCGTTTCTGCGGGGATATTGCGGTATTCCATGAGGGCCGCATGGTCCAGAGGGGCAGCCATGAATCCCTGCTGGAAGAGACCACAGGGAAATATTATGAGCTTTGGACGGCCCAGGCACAGTACTATGTGACGGAATAGAAGGGATAGCCGGCGCCGCTTTTCACGGAAAAAGGCAACGGCTGGCAGGAGCGGACACGGAGGTGCGTAAATGGGGAGCGGAAACAGAAAAGAGAGGGAAGACTCCGTCCTGGGCAACTACTGGTATTTGTTCAGGGGCTGGTTTGGGAACAGCAGATGGAATCTGTTTTTTGTGCTGGCGGAGTTAATCTGCAGTGTAAGCGAATATTTTGTGGGACTGTATCTTCCGAAAGTGGGAGTATCCCTGGTGGTGGAGCAGGTCAGTGTGGAGAAACTGACGGTAACGCTGGGACTGATGGGGCTGCTTTACTTTGTGCTTAAGGCGGCGTCCCAGACCAGTTATCAACTGATCAATAATCCGTGCCTGAAATACCGTCATGTGCTGGAGGAGAGGGTGCTGCAGAAAATATGCCACACTTCATACAGTGACCTGGAGGATCCCGATTATAAAAGAATGATAGACCGTGCACAACAGCTGTATGTACACTGGGACAGGGATGTGAAGGCATGTGTCTACGGAACCCTGGATTTTGTGTTTTATCTCATTACGATTCCCATTGCTTCCGGCCTCCTGGCCGTACTGCATCCGGCAGCGGTGCTGGTGCTGGCAGCAGGGGCGTGGGTGCAGTACCGGCTGGGCAGGAGAACCGTATCCTGGGAGAAAAAGCACAGGGATTTCTGGCAGCCGCTGGAAATGAAAATTGATTATATTATGAGCAGGGTAAAGGATTTTGTTTATGCAAAAGATTTGCGGCTGTATGGGGCAGAAGGGTGGCTGATGCCCAAGTACGGCGGCCTGCTGAAGGAACGCCGGAAGTGGAAGTGCAGACAGATGCGTCAGGAGGTGGCAAATTATGAGGCCTCCAGAGTGGCAGGAGTGGGGAAGGAAGTAATTGTGTACGGCTTTCTGCTCCACGGTGTGCTGGAAGGCCGGGTGGGGCCCGATGACTTTGTGCTTTATGTGGGACTGATGCGGACGCTGAGCGCGTCGCTGTCCCAGATAGCCCGTAAGGCCGGAAAGATGAAGGAAAATGTGCTGTCCATCGCGGATTACCGAAAAATCATGAGCATGCCGGATTCCATGAAAAGGGAGCCGGGGCCCGGACCTGAAGTTCCTGTGGACGGGGAGCCGGCGATTACCTTTTCCCATGTGTGTTTTGCCTATCCGGGGGCGGATGAAGAGATCCTGAAGGACATTGACATCAAGATATGTCCGGGGGAGAAAATCGCTTTGGTGGGGCCGAACGGCGCAGGCAAGACCACGCTGATCAAGCTTCTCTGCGGGATGTACGAACCTACCAGGGGGGAAATTCTGGTGAATGGAATACCTTCCGTCCGCTGGGACCTGGAGTCCTGGTATAAGCTCTTCTCCGTGGTGTTTCAGGATATCGGGGTAATCCCGGCCACCATTGCGGAAAATGTGGCCGCCTGTCCGCCGGAGGAGATGGACAGGAATAAGGTGCGGGCATGTCTGGAGCAGGCGGGACTTCTGGACCTGGCAGAGAGCCTGCCGGAGGGGCTGGACACTTGTCTGCCTAAGGAGATGTTCCGGGAAGGGGTCAATTTGTCCGGCGGGGAGACCCAGAAGCTGCTTCTGGCACGGGCCATCTATAAGGAAGCGCCGATTCTGGTGCTGGATGAACCCACGGCGGCACTGGATTCGAAAGCAGAGAACCAGCTGTATTTGAAATATAACGAACTGACCCGGGGCAGGACCTCTGTTTTTATCTCCCACCGACTGTCCAGCACACGCTTCTGTGACCGGATACTGATGATGGAGAACGGGCGGATCGTGGAAGAGGGCAGCCATGAGGAGCTGATGGAGAAAAAAGGAATTTACTACCGGCTGTTCCAGGTACAGAGTCATTATTACCGGAATGACAGAACGGAAGAATTTTCGTCGGGTCTGGACCCGGAGTGGGAGGTGAGCGGATATGTCAGCCGGTAAGACGGAAAAAAAGAAAAGGGAAAAATCCCTGGGGAAAGTGGCGGGCATCTGCGGAAGGGCCTTCCGGCTGATGTGCAGGGAATCAGGCGCCTACACGGTACTGGTGTGCGCAGAGTGGATTGTGGCGGCCTGTATGCCATATTGGAACATCTGGTTTTCAGCCAGGTTTCTGGATGAAATTCTGGGAGAGCGGGTGCCGGAGCGTCTGGTTCTGTATGTGGCGCTGCTGCTGGGCGGGGAATTCATCCTGGATTTTGTGTGGAAAATCCTGGGGAGCTGGAGCGGGCAGAAAGAGTATGATTTTGTTCAGAAGGAAAATATGATTTTTGCCAGAAAAGTTCTGGGCATGGATTACGGACTGCTGGAAAAAGAAGAAATTCACATGCTGTACAAGCGTGTGGAGCGGGAAACTTTCAATGATGGGAAAAATCTGGAATCACTCCGCAGAAGCATTCCCTTTTTGCTGAGCAGTCTGGTAGAAGCGGGACTGTCTCTGGCAATCATTGTGGATTTCCTGGTAAAACTGGGAGAGTATTCTGTCATGATACTGGGATTTGTGGCAGTGGCAGGAATATGGGTCTGCGGAAAGTGCCAGGCAGCGGCAAGCAGAATCTGGGAGGAGTGCGACAATATTATCAGTGACAACTGTGTGCAGAGGGATGGCTACCTGAATTATTTTTCCCAGTATGCCAGGGGGAAGGAAATACGTATTTACCGGCTGGGGAGGCTGATGATCGGCAGGCTTCTGGCTACGCACCATTTCAACGACAGGGCTTTGGACAACAGATATAAGAAAGCGATTCCCTATCAGTGCATTTCTTGTTTTGCGGGAGAAGCCACAAATACCCTGACCTATTGTATTACGGGGGTTGCGGCCCTGGCGGGAAAGATTACAGTGGGAGACATGACTTTGTATATCAGGAGTATTCCCCGGTTTATAGACGCGGTCAGATTTGTCTGGGGGATCATGGTGGAACTATGGTACAACGCGGATTACCTGGAGCGTTATTTTTCCTTTCTGGATATGCCGGACCAGATGCCGAAGGGCTGTCTGCCGGTGGAAAAAAGAGTGGATGGGGATTACCGGATAGTGTTCGACCATGTTTCTTTCCGTTATCCGGGCAGTGAGAGGTATGCCCTGAAGGATATCAGCATGGAGTTGCGGGTAGGGGAAAAGATGGCGGTGGTGGGCATGAACGGCAGCGGTAAATCCACATTTGTCAAACTTTTGTGCAGGCTCTATGATCCCACGGAGGGGACAATTTACATGAACGGTATTGATATCCGGCGCTATGATTATCAGGAGTACTTAAGCCTGTTTTCTGTGGTGTTCCAGGATTTTAAGCTGTTTTCTTTCGGACTGGGGGAGAATGTGGCGGTGTCGGAAGTCTATGGGGAAGCGCCGGTGAGGGATGCTTTGCTGAAGGCGGGGCTGGAGGCGTTTCTGGAAAATCACGGGAATGACCTGACCACGGTTTTGTATCGTGATTTTGACAAGGAGGGCGTGGAAATCTCCGGCGGGGAAGCCCAGAAAATTGCCCTGGCCCGGGCAGTGTGCAAGGGGGCGCCCTTTGTACTGCTGGATGAACCCACGGCGGCCCTGGATCCGCTGGCCGAATATGAAATTTATAAAAGATTTGACGATCTGGTGGCATACCGGACTACGGTTTATATTTCCCATCGTATGTCCTCCTGCCGGTTCTGCGGGGATATCGCCGTGTTTCATGAGGGGCGTATTGTGCAGAGGGGGAGTCATGAGTCTCTGCTGGAAGAAAACGAAGGGATATACCGCGAACTCTGGACGGCCCAGGCGCAGTATTATCAGAAGGCGTAGGGGAGGGATGGCCGGAACTGTTGGAAAAACAGCCATAAAACGCAGAAAAATCAGAAAAAAACGTATTGACAGAACATCCGCAAGCAACTATAATAATATAGCGTGCGTGCGGATGTGTTTTCTATTCTATGAATTTCGTCCGCAGGGTATGCAAAGAAACTATCATTTATCTTAAGAAAGAGGTGAAACAGAATGCCAACATTTAACCAGCTGGTAAGAAAAGGACGCCAGACCTCTGCGAAGAAGTCTAATGCACCTGCTTTGCAGAAGGGGTACAACTCTCTTCAGAAAAAAGCTACGGATGCATCTGCTCCCCAGAAGCGTGGTGTGTGCACTGTTGTAAAGACATCAACCCCCAAGAAGCCGAACTCGGCTCTTAGAAAGGTTGCCAGGGTTCGTCTTTCCAACGGAATCGAGGTTACAAGCTATATCCCCGGTGAAGGACACAATCTGCAGGAGCACAGCGTTGTCCTGGTACGCGGCGGCAGGGTAAAAGACTTGCCCGGTACGAGATACCATATCATCCGCGGTACCCTTGATACTGCAGGCGTTGCCAACAGGAAGCAGGCCCGTTCCAAATACGGCGCCAAGAGGCCTAAGGCAGCAAAGAAATAATTTTATTATTTCTTTGGGAGAAGCGTCATCTTTGGTCCACAAGAACGAACTAAGAAAGTGTTGGAATTCTGTCATTTTATACTATGGGAAGCATGTCTTTTACTTCCTGTTAAAACAGATATACAGCGCGAACACTTGGGGAAACACATGTGAGTACCGATGATCTATTAAGTGCGGGAACCGCACAGAGCGTTGAGTCACGCTCATGAATAAGGAGGGAAGAACCGTGCCACGTAAAGGACATATTCAGAAAAGAGATGTGTTAGCAGATCCTTTATACAACAATAAAGTGGTGACAAAGCTGATCAACAACATCATGCTGGATGGAAAGAAAAGCGTTGCCCAGAAGATTGTATACGGTGCATTTGCAAAAGTAGAAGCAAAATCAGGCAAACCCGCCCTGGAAGTATTTGAGGCGGCTATGAACAATATCATGCCCGTTCTGGAAGTAAAAGCCAGACGTATCGGCGGCGCTACCTATCAGGTGCCCATCGAGGTAAGGGCAGACAGGCGCCAGGCCCTGGGACTCCGCTGGCTGACCATGTTCTCTCGTAAGAGAAGCGAAAAGACCATGGAGGACAGACTGGCAAACGAAATTCTTGACGCATCCAACAATACCGGATCCGCTGTCAAGAGAAAAGAAGATATGCATAAGATGGCTGAGGCAAACAAGGCGTTTGCGCACTACAGATTCTAAAGGCGTAGAAGGAAACGCCTCGGCGTTTGCGCACTACAGATTCTAAAGGCGTAGAAGGAAACGCCT
>CAJTLR010000044.1 GCA_910577185.1 uncultured Acetatifactor sp. | reverse complement strand
GGCATTAAATCTTAAAAGGATGATAAAGGCCATGGCATAGGGAACCATGACCTTTTTCTTTGGAATATTTCTGCTATCTTTGCTGGATTTTTATCATGATATCTTGTGACATTTACGAAACAGGAGGTTTGTCAACAGCTCGAAGCTGGCCCGAAGCGTGGAGAAAGACGAAGGGGCAGCGCTCTTTACCGGGCGCTGCCTTTTTGTGTTTCCCCATAGGACAAAAAGGAAACGGGCCACCATGTCATTTTGTATGAAGAAAGCTGTTTTATTCCCGCGAGCAATGAGCCAAGTAGGCGTGCCTGCACGCATATTTGGTGAATGCCGCGAGGATCAAAAACCCTGCTGCTTGCAGCGGAATTTTTGATTGATAGGATAAGCCTGACTTTTCATACAATAATATGAAGCAAGAATTTGAGGTGATTGTCATAGGAAAGCAAAAGGAGGTTTGCTACTTACTTCAAAAAAAGGATTCTGATAGTTATGAAATCGCAAGGAAAAAGGAAGCTCTTAGCAGACGGGGGTATCTGGTCGTTACCATTATCGAGGGCAATCAGGCAATGGAAAATGGATTGCGGGATGTGGTTCGCAACCATTTTCACTGACCGGCGACAACATTGTGTTATCCTGCCTATATGGTAAAATATACTCAAGAATCCAGCCGCTGCGCGTCTGCCGCGCTACGCGCTAAAAGATTCTTTCGTTACCATGTCAGGTGAAATCAAATGCTCATTCCATTCGCGCTTGATTTCCTGCTGACATGGTAAAATATAGGGAGAAAGCAAGATAAGGAGGACGATTTTTATGATGACAGCAATCCATACTCCCACAATGATAGACGGTTATGTGCGCCTCTCCAGAGACGATAATAAGAGAAATTATTCCTCTATCGAAAACCAGAAACTGATTATCCAGAAATACGCAGAAGAAAACAATATGATTGTACGCCATATCTACGAGGACGACGGCATTTCCGGTTATTCCTTCAACCGTCCCCAGTTTCAGAACATGATGGCCAATCTCGGCTCCATAGATGTAATCGTGGCGAAAGACCTTTCTCGAATCGGACGGCACAATGCGAAGGTACTGCTTTTTCTCGAAGAAATGGAAGAACAGGGAAAGCGTGTGATTTTGATTGATGACAATTATGATTCGCTCTACTCTGATGATGATATTATAGGAATCAAAACATGGGATAATGAACGCCATGTAAAGAACACAAGCCGAAAGGTAAAACGAATCAAGAAAATGGAGCAGGAAAACGGCACCTTAAAATGCGCTCCCCCATTCGGTTACACAAGGCACCCACTGAACAAGCAGATGGTTTTAATTGATGAAGAAGCCGCCGCCATCCTGAACCTTGAAAAAGACCTTTATCTGGAAGGAAACGGCATACGAAAGATTGCGGAAATCCTTTCAGACCGGGGCGTCCCTACGCCTACCATGCTGCAAAAGGAGCGCTTCCAGGCTTTGGGGCTGCCTTATCACCGGGAAGTTGCCTATATGTGGAGTTACGGTATGGTGAAAGATACTCTCTTTAATGATTATCATAACGGCGTACTCCGAACCCACAAAAGAGAGAGAATGACCATCAACGGAAAAGACAAAAAGATTTCCAGAGATCAGCAATATGTTTTCCCGGACCACCACCCGAAAATATTTGATGACGATACCATGAAGCTGCTCTTTGAGGTGAAGGACAGCCGCCATCACAGCCAGTACCGGGGCCAGAGGAAACACATCAACCTCTTTTCCGGGTGTCTGTACTGTAAGGACTGCGGCATGAAGCTGACTGCAATCAACCGCCCGAACCGTGGAAAATATTATCTGTGCGGCACCTACAACAAAAAGGGAAAGCAGTTTTGTGAATATGCCCATCTGGTGACAGAAGAAACCCTGACGGATGCTTTGGTTAAATATTTGACCCTTTGCCGTGACTCTCTGGCAGACATCATACAGAATTTCGACCTGTCAAATTTAAAGGCTCCTACTTACTCCGCAGACGACAGCCAGCAGAGGCTGGAAAGCGAGCTGGAAAAAATTAAGAAAGAGCTGAAAACGCTGATTACCCAAAAGGTAAAGGAACTCACGACAAATCCGGGGATGGCGGAAATTATCAATGAAACATATGCTTCTTTACAGACCGAAAAAATGGAACGTATTTCTGCCATTGAAAAAACGCTGCAAAATTTGACGAAGGAGCCTCATATCCCCACTGCAGCAATCAAACCTAATTTGCAAACCGCACTGGATATTTTAAATGAAGTGGTGGAGCAAAAAAGTCTGACCCGGACGGACATTGAGGTTCTCGTTGAAAAAATCATTGTAGATAAAGACGGAAATGTTGACATCTATTTGAAACACGGTCTCGGCAATCTGGCGGCCTACGATTTCAAAGCCGACAAGGAGAATCTGAAGCTCACCATGATGATAGAGGCAATCCGGCTTCTGAAAAAGGACGAGACAGGTTTTACATCTGTGAAATTCCTGGCAGAAGGCCTGAAAGATATGGGTTATCCTATGCACAAGAAGAAGTTTACCACCTACATGGAGCATTTGCTTGACCTGGGGCTGGTGGAAAAGACAGGAATCTACCATTATCCATACAGAATCGTGGCTTCCAGAGAGAAATTGACGAGTGTGGAAAAAATGTTCATCATGCTAGGGCAGACTGGCGGTATGCCTGAGATGGTGTTTGAATACATTCTGGCGAAGAACGGCATGGATCCTGCCACGGATGTGAATATAGACCAGAGCATCGACTTTGGTTCCACGGCAGCGGCATTTTCCGGGGGGCAGGGTGATTTTACGGTAGAATTTGAACCCCATGCCACATCCCTGGAGCAGAAAGGGGAAGGCTATGTGGTGGCATCCCTGGGAGAAGATTCCGGTTATGTGCCATACACTTCTTTTTCTGCAAAGAAAAGTTATCTGGAAAAGAACAAGGACACTGTGCAGGCATTTACGGATGCCCTGCAGAAGGGGATGGATTATGTAAAGAATCACACGCCGGAGGAGATTGCGAAAGCGATTGCACCGCAATTCCCGGAGACGGATATGGATACCCTGACGACTATTGTGGAACGGTATTACGTGCAGGATACCTGGAAGGATAATCTGATTTTTGAGGAAGACGCATTTACCCTGCTGCAGAATATTCTGGAGGATTCGGGGGTGCTGGAGAAAAGAGTGGCTTACTCGGAACTGGTAACCAGGGAATTTGCCGAAAATGCTGCCAAATAAAGCGCAGGAAGTATAGGCATCCGTGTAGCCCCACATGCGTGCAGCCCGATACGCAGGCAGCCCCATATACGGGCAGGGAAAATTCTCCCTGCCCGATTTCTATGCACAGGCCCGTACAAAGGTGCGACTCCTCGCATCTGGAATTATGCCGCGAAAGCGGCGTATGGGCCGCGCGGCGAGTAGAGGAGAAGAGAGTTTCCCTACTCGATTGCGCAGCCCCGTGCACAAAGTGCGACTCCTCGCACCTGGAATTATGCCGCTGAAGCGGTGCACGGGACCCGCGGCGGGTAGGGGAGAAGGGCGTTCCCCTGCTTGATTGCGCAGGGGCGCATATGGAAAGTTGTTGCCAAGGCAACGAGCACCCCGGGAAATATTATTTCATCCGAATATTCTTGATGGCCCAGAGCTGCAGGGCTTTTGCGTTGGTGCTGATTTTTTCCAGGGAATCCAGTATTTTCTGAAAAGCAGGACGTTCATTTTCTGCGATGATGCCGTCTTCCGAGATGGCAATCAGGGAGGCTCGCAGGGAGTCGATGTCTTTTAAGGATCCGAGTACTTTCAGGGCCAGTCTGTCAAAATCGTCAATGGAAACTTCCCTGACGGAAGTTTTGCCTATGGGACATTCCCTTGCGCAGTATGTGTTGCACAGTTCCGGCATATTGTAGGCCATGGCCATGGCCCTGACTTCTTCCGGATACGGTGCGATGGTGTCCAGTTCAATACGTGCCAGCCGGGTGCGGTCAATACCTATGATTTCAGCAGCCTTTTCACGGCTGGAAAAGTCGGGATTATGTTCCGCGGCATCGGAACGTGCCTGATAATAGATGTTGTCAGCGGCTTTTGTGGCTTTTTTACCCATATTAAAAATCATTCCTTTACTATTATATTCGTATCCTTCCTGTGTTCCCTGTCTGCGGAGGATACTCATTCTTTTATAGTTTAGTAGAAAAGTTTCCGTTTGTAAAGAATATTTCGGAAAAGCAGTTGAGGGAACGGCAAAAATTTGATAGAATGAAAAGAAGTACCATGATACATGAGAAGTTCAAAGATCTGGGAATCAGACAAACCTGATTCTGCGGCATATGGCATCATACCGAAACAAAAAGACATTGTTTCGGCTTGTGATTCCATGTGCGCTGACGCGGACAGAATTATGGTATCATGTTGACACAGAAGGACATTGTGTCAACTATTGATTCCATATGCGCAGGGCGCACAGAATTATGGTATTATAAGTCCATATTTGTGGCATGGAGAGGCCGAATGACCATGGATACCATGATTGGTCTGGAATCATGGGAAATATGCAACAGAAGAGGAAGAGGAGGTTAAAATGGGATTAATAAAAGCGGCAAAAGATGCCATTGGTTCCATGATGGCAGACCAATGGCGGGAGTATTTTTATTGTGATACCCTGACAAACGACATTCTGGTGGCCAGGGGAAGGAAAAGGGCAGGCAGCAGCCGTAACAACAAAGGATCGGATAATATTATTTCCAACGGCTCCATTGTGGCTGTCAACGAGGGACAGTGTATGATCATCGTGGAGCAGGGCGGCATTGCGGAGTTCTGCGCGGAGGCAGGGGAATTTGTGTACGATAATTCCACGGAACCCAGCCTGTTTTACGGCGACCTGGGAGAGAATATTAAAAATACCTTTCAGATGATCGGCAAGCGGTTTTCCTTTGGAGGGAGCGCGGGCAAGGACCAGAGAGTCTATTTTTTCAATACAAAGGAAATCATGAATAATCTGTACGGCACGGCCACGCCGATTCCCTTCCGGTACATAGACGACAATATCGGGCTTGACCTGGACGTGAGCATCCGGTGCAATGGATCCTATTCCTTCCGTATTACGGACCCGCTGCTTTTTTACCAGAATGTCTGCGGGAATGTGGCGGACTGTTACGGTAAGGGCGAAATTCTGAACCAGATGAAGGCGGAACTGATGACTGCCATGCAGCCTGCGCTGGGCAAGATAAGCCGGCTGCGTGTGCGGGTATCCGATATTCCGTACCATGTGACACAGCTGGTAGACGCGGTGAATGAGGAACTTTCCGGCAAGTGGCAGAAGCTGAGGGGCATTGTGGTAGTCAGCATGACCATGAATCCACCCTCCATGCCAGAGGAGATTTCCAAAAAAATCAGCGAACTGCAGACCAGGGCCACGCTGCGCAACTCCAATATGGCGGCGGCAACTTTGGTGGAGGCCCAGGCAGATGCCATGAAGTCTGCCGCTTCCAACACTTCCACCGGTCCCATGATGGCATTTACCGGGATGAATATGGCGAAGATGACAGGCGGGATGGACATAAGCGCCCTGTTTTCCATGGGGACGACCCAGAACCAGGCCACCGGGAACCAGAACGCAAACAGAACCGTTCAGGGCGGCCAGGCTGTACTGGGCTGGACCTGCAAGTGCGGGTGCAAGGATAACAGGGGGAAATTCTGTATGGAGTGCGGCAGTCCCAAGCCTTCGGGTGCAGGCTGGACCTGCAGCTGCGGATCGGTGAACCAGGGGAAATTCTGTACCAACTGCGGCACCAGAAAGCCGGAGGGCGCGCCGCTTTACAAATGTGACAAATGCGGCTGGGAGCCGGAAGACCCGGCGCATCCGCCCAAATTCTGTCCCGAGTGTGGGGATGTGTTCGATGCCAGGGATAGGGTGTAAAAGAACTCATAGGAAAGTTCGTCCTATGATATGGAAAAGCCCATTGACGGGAGGGTATTTTGTGCCGGAAGCATGCAATACCGGGAAGCCGGAAGACAGGGAGAACCGCCGGCAGGCAGATGGGCATAATTTGAGGGGGAAGGACTTACATGAGTATATATGATACCTTAAATAAGGAACAGAAAGAAGCAGTGCGGCAGACCGAAGGCCCCCTGCTGCTGCTGGCGGGAGCGGGCAGCGGCAAGACCCGGGTGCTCACGCACCGCATTGCATACCTGATCGATGAAATAGGGGTGAAGCCCTGGAATATTCTGGCAATCACATTCACCAATAAGGCGGCGGGAGAGATGCGTGAGAGGGTGGACAAGCTGGTGGGATTCGGTTCTGGCCAGGTCTGGGTGTCCACATTTCACTCTGCCTGTGTGCGCATTTTGCGCCGCCATATCGACCGGATCGGCTATGACAGTTCCTTTACCATTTATGACACGGATGATCAAAAAACCGTCATGAAAAATGCGATAAAACGTCTCAACCTGGACAGCAAAGTCTATAAGGAACGGGCGTTGCTGGGGGTCATTTCCTCGGCCAAGGATGAACTGGTGGGTGTACCGGCGTTTGAGCGGGATGCGGCGGCCGACTTCGGCAAATCCGTGCAGGCAAAGGTTTACAGGGAGTATCAGGAAACCCTGCGTGCCAACAATGCCCTTGACTTTGATGACATCATTATGAAGACGGTGGAATTGTTCCGGAACTGTCCCGAGATTCTGGATTCCTATCAGGAGAGATTCCAATATATCATGGTGGACGAGTATCAGGACACCAATACGGCACAGTTTGAGCTGGTGAGGCTGCTGGCGCAGAAGTACCGGAATATCTGTGTGGTGGGAGACGACGACCAGTCCATCTACAAGTTCCGGGGAGCCAATATCAGGAATATTCTGGATTTTGAAAAATATTTTCCGGAGACGGCGGTTATCAGGCTGGAACAGAATTACCGCTCTACCCGGCCGGTTCTGGATGTGGCAAATGCAGTGATCCGCCATAATACGGGCAGGATGGAAAAGTCTCTGTGGACCGGCAGGACCGGCGGCGAAAAAGTCTGTTTCAGACAGTTTGACAGCGCTTATGAGGAAGCGGAATTTGTGGCGGGGGATATTGCCAGGAAAGCGGCGGGGCCCGACCTGCGATACCAGGATTTTGCCGTGCTTTTCCGGACAAATGCCCAGGCGCGTCTGCTGGAAGAACGCATGATTATGGAGGGCGTGCCATATAATGTGGTAGGCGGTACAAACTTTTATTCCCGAATGGAGATAAAGGATATACTGGCTTATCTGAAAACCATAGACAGCGGCAGGGATGATGTGGCAGTGCGGCGCGTGATCAATGTGCCCCGGAGGGGGATCGGCAATGCCACGCTGGATAAGGCGGAGGAATTTGCCGGACTCTGCGGCATCGGCTTGTTTGAAGCCTTTGAAAGGGCGGATGAGATCAGCGGCCTGGGCAGGGCTGCCGCCAGGATCCGTTCCTTTGTAAACCTGATTCATGAACTGAAAGAAAAGCGTTCCCGGATGACAGTGGCGGAACTGATTCAGGAAGTGGTCAGACAGACCGGCTATGAGGATTATCTCAGGGAATACGACGAGGAAGAAGGGGATGACCGGGCTGCCAATGTGGATGAACTGATTACCAAGGCTGTCAATTATACCCAGACCCATGAGGAGCCTGATCTGACGGAATTCCTGGAAGAGGTGGCACTGGTGGCAGATATCGACAATGTGTCGGGGGATGACGACAGGGTGCTTCTGATGACCCTGCATTCCGCCAAGGGCCTGGAGTTTTCCCATGTATACCTGACAGGGCTGGAAGAGGGACTGTTTCCGGGATATATGGCGGTACAGTCCGATGACATATCCGATCTGGAGGAGGAGAGGCGCCTGGCCTATGTGGGAATCACCAGGGCCATGAACCGGCTGACCCTGACTTGTGCGAGAACCAGGATGATCCGGGGCGAGACCCAGTATAATCCCGTGAGCCGTTTTATAGGTGAGATTCCTCCGGAACTGCTGGACAGCGGCCGCACTGCCCCGAACCGCAAGATGGGAGCATGGTCTTCGGATACTGATTCCGTGGAAATGCGTCCGTCCGCGGGAAAAGGAGGGAATTTTTCCGGTCTGTCCGGGGAGGGTTTCGGCCAGGGGAAAAAGAACGCCGAAACAGATTACCGGCCCAAGGCAATTGTTCGGCCCAAAGCTACCGTCAAAGCCGACAAACCCTTTATCGCCAAAGGAATCGGCAGCCTGAACCAGCTTACGGGAATTTCCAAGGGGGCTCCCTACCAGGCGCCGGCGGCGCTTACCTACGGTGTGGGGGACCGGGTTTCCCATATTAAGTACGGCGAGGGAAAGGTGCTGCATATTGACCGGGAAACCAGGGATTATAAGGTCACGGTGGAGTTTGAGAAGGCGGGACAAAAAATAATGTATGCATCATTTGCAAAATTGAAAAGAGTGTAGTATTTTTTCCGGGAATATGGTATAATATTTTTATTCTGGAGAGGGAGAGAACGGATGGCCTCAGGGCAGATCTGGGATCCGGGCTGTTCCCAGTACAGCAAAATGAAGCAGAAAAACATGGAGGGAATCTTATGAATAAGCTTGAGAATCTGATTGATATTGCGAGACTGAATGACCTGCTGGGAAAGAAGGAAGAAGAAAATGAGGGCAATAAGGTTTTGTGGGTACTTGCCATCATCGGTGCAGTTGCGGCAGTGGCAGCCATCGCATATGCGGTATACCGTTATCTGAATCCCAGGTATCTGGAAGATTTTGAGGATGAATTCGAAGATGAGTTTGAAGACGAGGAAGCGGATGATGAGGAAGACGATTTCTTCGTAGATGAGGGAGACAACTAATCGGATGAAAAAAGGACAGGTGTATGAAGCTGCGGTGGAGAGAGTGGACTTCCCCAACAAAGGTATTGCGCAGACGGGGGAGGGCACTGTTATCGTAAAGAACAGCCTGCCCGGCCAGAAGATTATGCTCAGAGTCAGCAAAGCAAGAAACGGGAAGGCGGAAGGCCGTCTGCTGGAGGTGCTTGAAAAATCACCTCTGGAGACGGAACCTCCGTGTTCCCATTTTGGTTTGTGCGGAGGATGTACTTATCTGTCCCTTCCGTATGAGGAGCAGCTGAAAATCAAGGAAGAGCAGGTCCGGCGTCTGCTGGAACACAGTCTGGCCGGTCAGAAGGAACCCTGGAAGTGGGAAGGCATTCAGGGAAGTCCGGAGATTTACGGATATCGGAATAAAATGGAATTTTCATTCGGAGACGAGAGAAAGGACGGCCCCCTTGCACTGGGTATGCACAAGCGGGGCAGTTTTTATGATGTGGTGACGGTAAAGGACTGCTGCATTGTAGATGAAGACTACCGGCTGATTCTGGCCACTGTGCTGGATTATTTCGGGTCTGTTCCGGGATACGGCAGGATTCCTTATTTCCATAAACAGAGTCATGAGGGGTATCTGCGTCATCTGGTGGTGCGGAAGGCTTCCCGCACCGGTGAGATTCTGGCGGCCCTGGTGACTACATCCCAGAATCCCCGGGAAATGCAGGCACCAGAGGGCGTAAGGGAAGCGGAACAGGACGGACAGGCGCCAGACAGGCTGGTGGAAGGGTTCCGGGAATGTCTGCTGAATCTGGAAAGGGAAGGAAAGCTGAAGGGGCGTTTTGCGGGAATCCTTCATATCATCAATGACTCCCAGGCAGATGTGGTGCAGAGCGACCACACCGAAGTGCTCTATGGGCAGGACTGTTTTTATGAAGAAATCATGGGTTTACGGTTTAAAATATCTGTTTTTTCGTTTTTTCAGACAAATACTTACGGCGCGGAAATACTGTACCGGACAGTAAGGGAATATATCGGAGATACCTCCAAAGACCAGGTGGTTTATGACTTGTACAGTGGCACGGGCACGATAGCCCAGATCATGTCACCGGCCGCAGGAAAAGTCATCGGTGTGGAGATTGTGGAGGAGGCGGTCAGGGCAGCGGTGCGCAACGCGGAGGAAAACGGCCTTGACAATTGCCGGTTTCTTGCCGGTGATGTGCTGAAGGTGCTGGACACCATAGAGGAGAAGCCTGATCTGATTATACTGGATCCGCCCCGGGACGGCATCCATACCAAAGCCCTGCCCAAAATCATTTCCTACCAGGTGGACAGGATTATCTACATATCCTGCAAGCCCACCAGCCTGGCGCGGGATCTGGAGGTGTTTCTGGAGAAGGGATATATGGTTGAAAAGGCCGTGGCCGTGGACCAGTTCCCCTGGACGGCGAATGTGGAGACGGTAGTACTGCTTTCAAGACTGTGAATGAAATCCACGGAACAATGAAAGACGGGAGAGGTTATTATGGTGAGAAGAATTCGGGAATTGTCTGTTATGACAGGCGCGACGCTGATCACTGCCGCCGCGGTTTTTTTCTTTTTGATTCCCAGCCATGCCGCGGTCAGCTCCGTGTCCGGGCTGGCAATCGTGTTATCGAATTTTGTGCCCTTGTCCATATCCGGAATCACAATGCTGTTGAACGTCGTTTTACTGATAGCGGGTTTTTTGCTGTGCGGGCATGAATTTGGGTTCAAAACAATATATACTTCCCTTCTGCTGCCTGTGTTTCTGGGACTTTTTGAGTTCTTTTTTCCGGACAACAAATCTCTGACCGGGGATGCGGCTCTTGACGTGGCCTGTTATATCTTTGTGGTAAGCCTTGGCCTGAGTATTTTGTTTAACATGAATGCATCTTCAGGCGGACTGGATATTGTGGCCAAGATACTGAACAAGTATCTGCATATGGATCTGGGCAGGGCAATGAGCATGAGCGGTATGCTGATCGCGCTGAGTTCGGCGTTTGTATACGACAAGAAGACAGTGGTTCTGAGTGTTCTTGGAACTTATCTGAACGGTATGGTGCTGGATCATTTTATTTTCGGGCAGAAAATGAAAAGAAGGGTCTGCGTTATCTCAAAAGACAAGGAAGAGCAGATCTGTGACTGGATTATACATACGTTAAAAAGCGGGGCCACCATTTACCAGGCGAAAGGGGCTTATGAGGGTACGGTCCGAAATGAAATCATCACGATTGTTGACAAAAACGAATACCAGAAATTGATGCAGTATATCATCCGGGAAGATCCGGCCGCATTCATCACTGTCTACAATGTGAGTGACATGAGGTATATACCAAAGAACAGATCCGGCGGCACAAAATAATAGGGGAACATGATGCAGGCAGGGACGCGTTGCGTCCCTGTTTTTGTGCACAGCCCGCATCCTTCATTTTTCTGATAATGGCACAAAATAGGCGAATATGACTTTTAAAAAGTCACTTTTGGCAACCTGAAGTTCATTTTGGTACATTTTAATATACAGGTATATCCCGTATAATAAATGGATATCATGGAGTTGGAGTATTCATATTGGTTGTATTAGGAGCTAACATCTATGCGTTATATTATCAGGCAGGAAGACGCTGAGATCACCTATATTTCCGGCGGGCACTTTGTGTCCAAGGGAGCCTGGATACACCCCAGAATGACGCTTTCCGATTATGAATTGGTGGTTGTGGTAAAAGGTAGATTCTGGCTTACGATAAAAGGTGTAAAAAGGGAATTCAGGAAGGGAGACTGTTTTATCCTTTTTCCCGAAGAAGAACATTATGGAACAGAGGAGGCATGGGAGGTTTCATTTTACTGGCTGCACTTTAAACTGCAGGAGAAGGAGGAAATCATAGAAGGAGAACAGGGCTTCCGTACCTATTTTAAAAAGAACCAAAGCGGTGCCCTTCCGGGGATCATACTGAATGAGTTCAGCAGGCAGGAGGAGACTGCCAGGCTGATTGTGATGATCAATCATCTTCTCCATTACCAGTCGGTGTTTAAGGAAACGGAGGAGACTGCCAGGCCCTGCAATCTTATGATGGAGCTTGTGCTTTACGAGCTGACCCAGGTGACGAAGAAGGAAACCATGGAGAAGCTTTCCATATACCACGAAGAAGAGGGGGACATGGAAAAAATTTACGAATACATCCGTGCCACCTGCTATAAAAGTCCCCAGGTATTTGAGATTGCGAAACATTTCGGCTATAATACACAGTATTTCATCCGCATGTTCCGGAAAGCCACGGGGGTGACGCCGAAACAGTATATCATCAGCCGGCAGATAGAAAGGGCAAAGTACCTGCTGACGACCACAAGCCTGAAGATCAAAGAAATTGCCGAGCAGGTAGGCATGAGTGACAGTAAATCTTTCTTTAAAAATTTTAAAAAACAGGAGGGAATTTCCCCAAACGAATATCGCAGGACTTTTCAAAAAACACATTATAATAGTCATTAAGACAAGCTACAGTCAACAGAGTGAACAAACCGAAATGGGATGTTCACTTTTTTTATGATTAAAATGTTATAAAATGGAAAAAGATACGGGGATAATTTATGCAGAACATACAAAAGGTCATTTTTTGACTCCCAACGTCACAAAAAGCCCATTTTTTTTGCATTTTTATTTGCTTATAATGTTAATTGTAAACACGGTAACAAACTTACCGGACAGACGGGGCACGGAAGATGCCGGATTTTGGAGGAGATGAGATGGAGTGTTCCAGAATAAACGGAAGTGAAATAATTTTAAAAAGCACCGAATTTCAGCCGGGAATTTATGAATTTTACGGAAGCGATGGCCTTACGGCGGGTGCGGATAACATAAAACTTGACTTCACGGGAGTTGTGCTGGAGGGCGGATGCCGGGGCGGGGAAATGAAAGCGGTGCCCAGCGCCCTGCTGCTGAAGGAACTGTATGAAGTGGAATCCGGGGATGCGACGGAAAAGGCGCGGGTGGAAAAACTCGGCTACTGCGGCGTGGCCCTGCTGCTGAGGGGACTTAAAAATGTCACCGTCCGCGGTCTCACGGCCAGGGGATTCCGGGTGGGCATTGTGGTGATGGACTGTGAAAATGTGACCGTTGAGGACTGTGTCCTGTCCGGCAATTTTCATGACCCGGAATGCGGATGGGACGAGCACGGCCCCGGCGGCGGAATTCTGCTGTACCGTTCCCGGAACTGTGTGGTCAGGCGCAACCGGGCCAATCAGGTGTGGAACGGCATCTACCTGAGGGAATCCGACGGAAATATAGTCGAACAGAATGATTTTTCCTTTGCGTCCAATATGTGCGTGAAAATGTGGAATGCCTCGCACAATCTGATTGACGGGAATAATCTGAGCTGGGGTCTGCGGATCCGGCCGGGTGAGGTACATGCAAGGGATTCCGCGGGGCTGCTGATGGATTCCGGCTGTGATTATAACAGAGTCACCAACAATGACATTACCCACGGCGGGGACGGGATCTTTATCCGGGTTCTGAACGGGTGGCAGTCCTGCCATAATATATTTGTAAACAATGACTGTTCCTATGCCAACAACAATGCCATAGAAGCATGGTCCAACCACAATACATATATCAGAAACAAGGCCAATGATTCCAGCTATGGTTTCTGGCTGGGAGGGTCGGATTTTACGGTACTTTATGAGAATGAGGCCTGCAGGAACGGAATCAGGTTTGCCAATGCGCCGGAATTCTTCGGCAATTGCGGAATCGCGGTTGCCGCATCGGGAAATCATTTCCGGGTTGTGGGAAATAAGATCTGTGACAATTGTGGTCCGGGAATTGCGGTGCGGAACAAGGCATCCGATCCGGTATTCCACTGGATTCTGGAGGACAATGAGATCAGCCGCAACCGCAGCAGGGGGCAGTATAAGGGACATGGCATCTATATGAAAAATGCCGGAAACTTCCATCTCTCGGGCAATGAGATCCGGGACAATGAGGGAGAGGCAGTCTATGACGACGGCACGGTGTTTGACGTGAGGACGATGGAGGAAGGAAATTGTCCCATACATGTGTCCGGCACTTTTCCCCAGGGCTTTGTGAGAGTGGGGGAGCCGCTGGAATGCAAAGCCCGGGTGGAGACAGAGGCAGGGGAGTATGAGCTGAGCTGGACCTTCGGCGACGGAACGGTTTCCACAAAGTCATGCCCGGTAAAAACCTACCGGATGCCGGGAAGTTATTATCTGGGAGTGACGGCATCCAATTCCTGCAGATCTGCCATGGATGGAACGGTGGTATATGTCTGTCCTGAAGGCCGGGAGCTGTCCATTCAAAATGCGGGGATCACAGGAGATGGGGAAGGGGCGGTCAATCTGGAAGCGGACCGTGACAGAGTGAGGGCATATTCCCGGAAGGGAACCAGCAGGCAGCTGCGACTCCAGATTGACGGCACAGAACCCGGGGATTCCAACAGACTGGGATTCTTTCTGAAACTTGCCGCAAGTGCGGATACGGACTGGAACAGAACTGTGAAATCCCCGGTGCTGACTCTGGTACAGGATGAGGAAAATTACATTACAGTGGTTCCTGAAATGATGACATCGGATGGTATCTTTGCGGATAAAACATGGGAGAAATGCGGACATCGTTTTTATTCCTTCCCTCTGGATCGCTCCGATGGACTTTATAAGGTGGAAAAGACCGGCAGTCCGGAACTGATCAGGGAGATCCGGATTTCCATTCTTCACAAAAACTCCGGGAGGGCTGATATTGAGATCAACAGGCTTGTTCTGTACAGGGACAGCGCGAAGCCTTCCGGGGAGAATATAGGGGACAATCCCTGCCAGAGTCTGCTTGCCAGTCCCAGACTGACGGCCAGCCGGCTGGAAGGTAAGGACCCGGAAGAGATTCTGAACCCTTCCAACACATATGTGTACGGTGCAACCAGATACTGGCATTCCCCGGAAGCGGGAGCCTGGGTGGGCCTGGAATGGGAACAGCCCCGGGAAGTTTCCGGGATGGGGGCGGGAATCATGCCGGAAGAAGAGACGGACTCCTGGCAGGCGCGGATACAATACAGAGAGGGGGATACCTGGCAGGACATCTGCGGCGGGGAACTGAAGTCCCTGTGGAATGTGTTTTCCTTCAAAACTGTCAGAACCGCCGGAATCAGAATTCTTCCGGGGGAGAAATGCCCCGGGATATATCGTCTCACTGCGTACGGCAAAAAGGAGCAGGGGATAGAAGCCGCTTCCCTGACGGCTGTACAGTGTAAGATATTCATTGAAAGCGACGGCAGTCACTCGCTGAGTGACCTGGTGGTTGAGATATACCGCACGGAAAACAGGCTCCCTGTAGGAAAACCGGTAATTTCCAGGATGGTTCCCGGGGAAACCATTGTCTCCGGAAAGATTTGTACCATTCCCTGCGAGACAGAACCGCTTCCCGCCGGAACTTATGCGGTGGTATTTACCCAGAAACAGCTGGCGCCCTCCCGCACGGAAGGGGAATATTACCGGTTCTGTGCCACATATGCCGGTTATCCGGAATACAGCGGCGTGGGGACGGCGGGAACCTGGAAAGACGAGACAGATACCTTCGGTACCTTATGGCTGCGGGTGGTGACAGACCACGGCGTGCTTGACTATTCCCATGAAGGGGAAGGCGTGGGACCCAGGGCAGGGTTTGCGGGATGTGAATACCGCTACCAGACCTTCACAATTTAGACTGGAAAAGAAAAAAGGATGGTCGGACATGCTTAAGAAAAACAAACTTGAAATGCTTACAACGAATGAAATCAGGCCTGCCGGCTGGCTGAAGCGGCAGCTGGAAGTCCAGGCCATGGGCCTGTCGGGAAACCTGGACAAAATATGGCCGGATGTGCGGGACAGCCGATGGATCGGCGGCGACAGGGAAGGCTGGGAGCGGGTGCCGTACTGGCTGGACGGATTCATCCCCCTGGCATGGCTTCTGGATGATGCGGATATGAAGGCCAGGGCCGTGAAATATATTGACGCCATTATCGAACGGCAGCAGCCGGATGGGTGGATCTGTCCCTGCGGGGACAGCGAGCGGAAGCAGTATGACATGTGGGCGCTGTTTCTGATCGGAAAGGTGCTGGTGGGATATTATCAGTGCAGCGGGGACGGGAGAATAGAGCAGGTGCTCTACAGGGCGTTCCGCAATTTCCGGGAACATATCAACCGGAACACGCTTTTCAACTGGTCGGCCACCAGATGGTATGAAGCGCTGGTTCCCATTTACTGGCTGTACGAACGCCGGCCGGAGAAATGGCTGCTGGATCTGGCGAACCTGCTCTATGTGGAAGGAACGGATTACAGAAAATTATACCAGACATTTCCCATGGACAAAATAGAAAAGGGAAAGTGGAGTTATACCGAACATGTGGTCAATACGGCCATGGCCCTGAAGGCGGAAGCGCTGTATTCCCGCATCAGCGGCCAGGATCCGGAAGAACTGGCAAATCTCATGCTGGGAGTGCTGCTTTCGAGACATGGCATGGCGGTGGGACATTTTACGGGGGACGAATGTCTGGCGGGAGATTCTCCCATACAGGGCAGTGAATGCTGCGGTGTGGCAGAGGCAATGTATTCTTACGAGCATCTGCTGGCAGTGAGCGGAAATCCGGTGTGGGGAGACTATCTGGAACGGCTGGCGTACAATGCTTTTCCGGCCACGGTGAGTCCGGATATGTGGACACACCAGTATGACCAGATGACCAATCAGCCCCAATGCCGCAATATTCCCAAGGAGGAGGCGCATTATCTCACCAACGGAGGGGAATCCAACCAGTTCGGGCTGGAACCCAATTTCGGATGCTGTACTGCCAACTTTAATCAGGCATGGCCCAAATTTGCACTGTCTGCCTTTATGAAATCCGAAAACGGCATTGCGGTCACACTGATCACTCCGGCCAGGGCCCGGATATCCGTGGAAGGTACGGAAGTGGAAGTGGAGACGGTTACGGATTACCCTTTTGATTCCCGGGCTGTCATCATTGTCCGCCCGGAGAAGCCGGTGACATTTGAACTGGAGGTGCGGGTGCCGGGATGTGCAAAGTCGGCAGAGATGGAAGGCGCCCCTGTGACACCGGGGACATTCCATACCATAAAGCGGGAATGGAGAGAGGCGGCAGAGATCTCCCTGAGCATGGAATTTGAGGCAGAATTCCGGAAACGCCCCAATGACCTGGTGGCGCTCTGGAGGGGACCGCTGCTGTACAGTGTGGCCATAGACGAAAAATGGGTTCCCATGGAGTACTGCAGGGACGGTGTGGAACGGAAGTTCCCTTACTGTGACTATGAGATTTTTCCCATGAGCAAGTGGAATTACGCTTTTTGTGACACAAATGTCACATTCCATAAAAACCAGATGGGAGAGTTTCCCTTCGACCCGGCAGTACCGCCGGTTCACATTATGGCAAAGGCGAAAGAAATTCCCTGGAATATCAGCCGCTGGGGAGTGTGCGAGGCAAGTCCCAAAGACCGCAGGCCCCTGGGGGAGAAAGCGGAAATCAAAATGATTCCCTATGGCTGCACCAATATCCGTATGACGGAACTGCCCATGCTGTAAAATGATTTTGCCTGAACCTGCGCATGCCGGAAAAATCTGCCGCAGGCGGCAATGGAATAAGAGGTGATACTATAGGCACGGTCAACTTTATGGAACAGACTAATTCCATGCGGATTCAGTGGAAATATGTACTCCGCCGTACAGGCGCCTATATCTTGGACGCATTTTTGGTATATGTCATGGTGCAGGCCATGAAAAAAGCCGTCCCGGACATGCCGGGGGCCCTGGCAGGCTCCATGCTCTTTCAGAATGTGATATTCGCGCTGTATGCCATAATTTTTACGGTATTGCTGCGGGGAAGAACTTTTGGAAAAGTGATGTTCCGTCTGCGGGTGGTGGGTCCTGACGGAAGCAGGGCGCCATTCGGGAGTATTCTCATAAGGGAATTTACAGGAAGATTTCTGTTTGAGGCCAGCAATCTGATTCTGCTGGCGGTCATGAAATATCTGGGGGCGCTGGAAGGTTTCCTGGAATACTGTTCTTCTTTTCCGGGAGGAATTGTCCTTTACTATCTTGTAAGCCTGCCCTGGATTCTGGTGATATCTTTCTCGCGCGTCATGCTGCTGAGGGATCACCTGGCCATACATGACCAGATATCCGGGACAAAAGTTATATAAAGGAAGCTTCTGTCTCATTAATTTCTTGTTACGCTCATGATTTTCAAAGCAGACTGTTCTGCCTTGGAAAATATGAAATATAAAAAAGGAGAGGATGAAAAATGAAAAAAAAGAAAATGCTGGCTTTGTTACTTGCAGTTACAACGCTCATAACGGCAGTTACCGGCTGTGGAGGCAGTCCTGACGCAGGGGAAAGTTCTCCGGCAGGGGATGGGGAAAGTTCCGTTTCCGCTGACGCAGGGGATAGTTCCGCACCGGCAGAGAGTGACTCTCAGGCGGGGGATACGGGCGGCAGCAAGGATCCCATCACACTGACATGGCAGTATAATGCCACGGTGGACGTAGCGCCCTACGTGGATGCATTTACGAAATCCTATGAGGAGAAGACCGGTATCCCGGTTAAAATTGAGCTGACCGCTACCGGAGAAGACTGGCTGGATACCACGAAGACAGCCGTTGCAGCAGGCGTGGGCCCGGATGTGTGGAATATGGACGTGAACTGGATGTCTTCCTGGAAAGACACGGTGATCCAGCCTGTGAGCAATTACCTGGATGCGGAAGTGTTTGAAGGCTATGTTCCCCAGGGGGTTGACCTCTGGAAATCCGGTGACGATTACTATGCCCTTCCGGTTACGTTTTCCGTGGTTGCATTTGTGTACAATAAGGACCTGGCAGATGAGATCGGCCTTGACATGAGCAAAGAATGGACCTTTGAGGATTTTGAAGCCTATCTGGCAACGGCAGAGGCTTATCTGAAGGACAAAACCGTGGAGTACACGGATGGAGAGAGCTATCCCTATTATCTGCTGGGCGCCAACCATACCATGTATTACTGGTGGCTGCTGGTAGGCGTGTACGGAGGAACCCCTCTGTGCGATACCAACAACATTGCCCAGGAAGCGTTCGTAAACGGTATTCTGAAAATGGCCGAGTGGCGTTCCAAGGGTTACAGCGCGCAGCAGATTACCCCGGGCGGAACACAGGCTGCATTCAGCGACGCATGTAATGTGCTGTTCTGGCCTACCGGCGACTGGACCATCACAGGTCTGACAAGACTGCCCCTGGGCATTGAGAGCGATCCGCTGCCCCTGAATGTAAATTATGCATCCATCGCGGCTCCTCTGGGACAGGATGGAAAATCCCATACCGAAGTTTATAACCAGGGCATGGTTATGAATAAGAACCTGGAAGGCGAGAAAGCCAAGGCAGCAGCCGAATTTATCAAGTATATGACAGTGGACGTGTGGCGTGAAGTGTACGGACCGGATACCTACAATTACTGCCTGCCCGGCAAAACAGACCTGCTGGCGGAGTATCCCACATGGCTGCCGGAAGAACAGCATGGAATCGGATTCCTGGATACCCTTGAGAAGGGCGTTATCCATTCCCCGGACTATCAGGCGGGTGGAATCGACCTGACTTCCTCCGTGCACAATGTGGTGGAGGCTGCCTATGCGGAAGTGGAAGCCAACGGATTTGACGAGGCGGCCCTGCGCACCATGATCACCGGGAAACTGGAAGCAGAACAGGAACTGATCAATGTTCAGTTGGAAGAAAATGAAATTGAACTTGACAATCCGGACGCGAAAGTAAAATAAAGCGGTAACGTAAGAATACCGCGGAAAACAAAAGCAGCAGGAAAGGCGGATGCCTTTAGGACAGTCAACCAGGGATATGGTATTTTTGCCTGGCAGAAATACCATATCCTGTAAAAAATACATAAATGACAGTCTCCTGCCAGAAAGGGGTGTTGAGTTTGCAGAATAAACCCGGAAAAACAAAAAAACACAGGAAGATGACGCGGCTGGAAAGAAATAATCTTTTCTGGGGATATTTATTCCTGGGGCCGAATATTATTTACCTTATCTTTTGGACTGTACTTCCGATATTGTTTGCATTTCTTCTTTCGTTTACAAATTATGACATGCTCCAGCATGATATTATGAAAGGCTTTCAGTCAGGAGCAAAGTTTGTCGGTCTGAAAAATTACATGCTTGTGCTGAAAAACCCGATCTTTATCCGGTCGGTGTGGCAGACTATATATTTTGCGGTTCTGTCAGTATTTATGACGAATGTAATTGGCCTGGTGTTGGCCCTGATTGCCCATAATTCCAAGGGAAAAGGTTTCTTTCGGGTGGCTTATTTTATCCCGAATATCACAACACTTACGTCATTGATCATTATATTTGATGCATTGTTCCGGCCGGATACCATTGTCACGGATTTTCTGGCAATGTTTGGCCTGCCGGAGGTGGTATGGAGGATTACGCCCAAGTATGCCATGAATCTGGCCATTATCATGTCCGTCTGGGCCGGAGCGGGATACAATATGCTGATCTATCTGGCGGGCCTGCAGGAAATTCCGCAGGAGGTGTACGAAGCGGCGGCCCTGGATGGGACATCGCGTCCGAAGCAGTTTTTCCATATCACGCTGCCGCTGCTGACGAATAAGACATTTTTCCTATTCGTCACGGGCTTTATCGGATCCCTGCAGGTATATGACATGGTGCAGATTCTGGCCGATTTCGGCGAGAAGCCCCAGGTGGGAGGCCCGGACGGCAGTCTGTGGACCGTGGTCTATTATATTTACAATGTGGGATGGACACAGAATAAAATGGGGCGGGCCGCTGCGGCTTCGTTTATCCTGTTCCTGATCATTATGATCTTTACCATTATCCAGCGGAAACTGTTTAAAGACCAGACATATTGAAAGGGGAGTAACATGAAAAGAAAAAATGACAATAAGTCTCCTCAGGACAAAATGGATGCCTACAGGCGTTCCGCCATGGTATATAAGGTGTTTACCATTGCCTTTACTTTGGTGGCCATCGGGCTGGCAGTGATCACACTGTATCCTTATTTGTTTTCCCTGATCGCTTCGCTGCGGAAGGGATTCAACATTTATTCCTTCCAATTCCGCTTCAGCGACCTGACGACCTATGCCTATGAGAGGATTCTGTTCGGGTTAAAGGATTACGAAACCGGGATTACCATATGGAGATGGATGCTGAACTCCCTGATTTTGTCGGCTTCCACCACACTGCTGACCCTGCTCTTTTCCTCCATGGGCGGATATGCGCTGGCAAGAATGGAATTCGCCGGGAAGAAGGCCTGGTTTGCGGCCATTCTGGCAGTGATGATGATTCCGGGCCAGATCACGCTGGTACCCAAGTACATTATGATTGTGCGCGGTCTGGAGTGGGGCAACAGCTACACCGGCCTGATTGTGCCTTTTCTTTTCTCGGCCTATTACACATTTATGATGAGACAGTTCTTCTTATCCTTTCCCAAGGAACTGGAAGAGGCGGCAATTATGGACGGTATGGGAAGAATCGGTATTTTTGTAAAAATGCTCCTGCCATTATCCAAGGCACCGCTGCTGGCGGCAGGGACGCTTTTGTTCATGGGTTCCTGGGGATCCTATCTGTGGCCCAAGCTGCTGCTGCAGAAGCAGGAACTGTACCCGATTTCCGTGGGCATGACCCTGATGATGAATTCCAAGTACAAAGCCGCGCCCTCCATACCCATCGCTGCGGCCATCATCACAATGCTGCCGCTTTTGATCCTGTTTATCATTTTCCAGCGGTATTTTATGGAGTCCATCGCAAATACCGGTTCCAAGGGTGCGTGAAAGGCCCTGGGGCAGTGTGCATGGCGGTGTGGGCGCAAAATGCGGATATTTTTAAGTACGACAGAATCTAGGGGGTGTAAGATTGAAAATTGAAAATTTTCAATCCCAAGTTTGTGTCTGCGCGGCATCCACAAACTTGACATGCGCAAAAGGCCGCGCAGAAATGGGGTTAAAAATGGCTAAAATACAGATAAAAGATTTGGTGAAAAGTTATGATGGGGAATATAAGGCGGTCAATAAGGTGAACCTGGAGATCGGAGACAATGATTTCTGCGTGCTGCTGGGGCCTTCCGGATGCGGAAAGACAACGCTGCTGCGTATGATTGCAGGTCTTGAGACCATAACGGATGGGGACATTTACATTGACGGGGTCCATATGAACAATGTGCTTCCCAAAGACAGGGACATTGCCATGGTATTTCAGTCCTATGCGCTGTATCCCCACATGACGGTTTATAAGAACATGGCTTTCGGGCTGAAAATGAAAAAGGTTTCCCTGGACGAGATTGACAAGCGGATTCAGGATGCTGCAAAATATCTGGACCTGGATGAATACAAGGACCGGAAGCCCAGGAACCTGTCCGGCGGACAGCAGCAGCGTGTGGCCCTGGGGCGGGCGCTGGTCAAGAAACCAAAGGTATTCCTGATGGATGAGCCGTTGTCCAATCTGGACGCGAAGCTGAGAAACCAGACCAGGGAAACCATTGTGAGAATCCACGAAAATGCCGGCGCCACCACCATATATGTGACACATGACCAGGTGGAAGCCATGAGCATGGGAACAAAGATTGTTGTCATGAACAAGGGCGTGGTGCAGCAGATCGGCTCCCCGGAGGAAATTTTTGAATCCCCGGATAATATGTTTGTGGCAGGCTTTATCGGCTCTCCTTCCATTAATTTTATCGAGGGTACGTATACAAAGGGAACCGTGACATTTGGCGATATGATATTCAGTGTGTCCGGAGAGCAGGAAAAGACACTGGGGGCTTATGAGGGCAAAAATATCATCATGGGAATCCGGCCGGAGTTTTTTGAGGATTTGGCGGATATTCGCCAGAAGGAGGAAGACCTGAATCTGATTTCCATGAAAATCAATTTTGTGGAGCGGCTGGGTTCGGAATCCATTATCAATGGATGTGTCAGCGGTCAGAAAGTGACGGCCAAGATCAAACATACCCGCAGATATGCCACCGACGAGCAGATTGAAATCGGTGTGAAGGCAAAAAAAGTACTCTTTTTCGACAAAGAAACCCGCCAGGCCATCAAATAAGGCGGAGGGGAGATGCATAAAAAGACAAAAGCATCGAACCGGAGAAGGATCAGAAGATAGGGGAGATGCACTAAAAAATAAAAGCATCGAACCGAAGAAGGATCAGAGGATGAGCGAAAAGAAAGAGCGAATTCTCTGTGGAGTGTCCTTCGAGGGGAGATGCACTAAAAAATAAAAGCATCGAACCGAAGAAGGATCAGAGGATGAGCGAAAAGAAAGAGCGAATTCTCTGTGGAGTGTCCTTCGAGGGGAGATGCACTAAAATAGGAGGCGCAAAAGATGAATCAGTTTTTTGGCATTACAAAGCTGCGGGAAGGCCGCACAAGGCTGATTACCGCCGAAAATGTGTATGGGGAAAAGGGAAGGGGCGGCATGGCCGTGCCCGGGGAGGTACAGCCTGAGGTAGAGAGGATCGGACAGCAGGCTTCCATGTCAAGGGCGTCAAGGGAGCTGGGCAGAACTTATAAAGTAAGGGCCAGCATCGATCTTGCGCCGGGTTCGGTGACCACACTGATGGATGTGGACGGGCCTGCCACCATAACCCACATCTGGATTACAGTGGATCCTCAGTCTTACCGGGATATTATTTTGCGCATGTACTGGGATGGGGAGGAGACCCCCAGTGTGGAGGTTCCGCTGGGTGACTTTTTCTGCTGCGGCTGGAAGAAGTGGAAACCGGTCAATGCGATTCCCATCAATGTGAATCCCTCAGGGGGACTGAACTGCTTTTTCCCCATGCCTTTTCGGGAACATGCCAGAATCACTGTGGAAAACTTAAGCCCCAAGGAGAGGGAGGGTTTCTTTTATGCCATAAGCCATGAACTGGGGGAAGTGGAAGCAGAGGAAGGATATTTTCATGCCCAGTTCCGCCGCAGCAATCCGCTGGAATATGGAAAGGATCATGTGATTGTGGACGGAGTGAAGGGAAGGGGTCATTATGTGGGCACCTATATTTCCTGGCAGCAGAATAATGACGACTGGTGGGGAGAAGGCGAAGTGAAAGCCTATATTGACGGCGACAAAGACTTTCCCACTTACTGCGGCACCGGCACGGAGGATTACTTCGGAGGCGCGTGGTGTTTTCTGCAAAATTTTTCGGCGCCCTTTCTGGGATACTGTGATACCACGGCGGAAGAGGGACATAAGACAAATACCACGGGCAACCGCCACAGCATGTACCGGTTCCACATCATGGATCCCATCCGGTTCCAGGAGGATTTAAAGGTGACCATCCAGGCCCTGGGCTGGAGGTCGGAGGGGAGATTTCTGCCGCTCAGGGATGATATCTCTTCCGTGGCTTACTGGTATCAGGCAGAACCCCATGGGGCATTCCCGGAATGCAAAAGCAGGAATGAACTGGAAATCATATAGGAAAGCATAGGAAACCTTTAAAGGGCGGGTGGGACTGACCGGTGTGGCCGGCCTCACCTGCCTTTTTTATGCACAGGCCCGTACAAAAGTGCGACTCATCGCACCTGGAATTATGCCGCTAAAGCGGCGTACGGGCCGCGCGGCGAGTAGTGGAGAAGGGCGTTCCCCTACTCGATTGTATAGTGGCGCATAAGGAAAATAGTTGCTGACGCAACATGGGCCCCGCGTGCCAGCAGAGGAGAGGGGCATTCCACTGCTGGATTGCACAGTGGTACATAAGGATATTAAAATAAAGGAGAGACATTATGACTTGGGACTTAAACGGAGACTGGAAGTGTGAGCTTCCCGGAGGAAGGCTGATTGACGTACAAGTGCCGGGGTGCTGGGACAATTATGTGGAGGAAAAAGATATCGCCCACAGGGTGCGGTTTGTGAAGAACTTTCAGGTATGCGCAGCCCGGCCCGGGGAATATTTCCGGCTGTTTTTCGGCGGGGTCAGCTATTACTGTGAGGTATTTCTGAACGATGTGAAGCTGGGAATTCATGAGGGAATGTGGGATTCTTTTTCCCTGGATGCCACGGATGCCGTGAAGGAGGGGGAAAACCGGCTTGCGGTGGACGTGTGGAAGCCGGGGTATCATCAGGGGGACCGTTTTCCCCTGCGGGAGGTATTGTCAGGTTTTCTGCCGGATGTGCTCTGCACCTTTGGCGGAATCTGGGACAATGTGAGGCTGGAATCGGCCAGGGGATTTTTTGTGGAAGGACATTATGCCCAGGGGGATGACCGGGGCGACGGTGTGCTGACACTGCAGCTGATTCCCGGAAAGGAGGCAAAACCGGTACATGTGACGGGATGCATTGTGGACGGAGATGGCAATAAGACGGCAGAAATTGACGCCATATTCCCTGGAGAAGAACGGACAGTTTCTTTTCATGTGGACAGTCCCCGGCTGTGGAGCCCCGGAAAACCGGATTTGTACAGTTACCGCATTGCGCTTTCGGATGGGGAGAACCGGGTGGAACTGGAAAAAGATTTCGGGTTCCGGGAAATCCACGGGGAAAAATCCAGTCTCCTTCTGAACGGGAAGCCGGTATATCCCAGGGGAGTCCTGCACTGGGGCTATTACAAAGATATTATCCCTGCGCCCGGGAGGGAGGTTATCAGGGATGAAATACAAAAGGTACAAAAATACGGATTTAACATGATAAAACACTGTCTGTATATTCCCCGTGAGGAGTATTTCTGTCTGGCAGACCGGATGGGAATGCTTTTGTGGGTGGAACTTCCCCTTTGGCTCCCGGAAAAAACGCCGCAGCTGGAGGAGAGGATACGCAGGGAATTTCCCAGACTGATTCGCCAGATTGCCGGGCATCCTTCCGTTGTGTTCTTAAGCCTGGGATGTGAACTGGATGACAAGGTGGGGGAGGATGTTCTGGAAGAAATGTATGGGCTGGCCAAAAAAACCCTGGGAATTCCGGTCCGGGACAATTCGGGATCCGGGGAATGCTACGGCGGCCTGGCTGTGGACCATGCGGATTTTTCGGATTATCATTTTTACGGGGAGCTCCAGAATATGGAACCCATTCTGGAGGCCTTTACCCCGGTCTGGAAGCAGGACCGTCCCTGGATGTTCGGGGAATTCTGCGACAGCGACACCCTGAGGGATTTAAGGGAAGTGCGGGAAAAAAGCGGGGCGGAAGGTTTCTTCTGGGAGCTTCAGGATGAAACCAGAAATCCCATCTGCAGTCTGAAACCTGATTTTTTCCTGGGGAAGCATGATGCCATGATGGAAAAGAGCGGAATTCGGAAAGAATTTTCCCGGCTGAAAGAGCTGTCCTATGATCACGCCATGGTTCACCGGAAGGTGACACTGGAACTGACCCGTTCCTTTCCTGCCATAAGCGGCTATAATATTACTTCCATACGGGACGTTCCCATTGCCACCAGCGGACTGTTTGACGATTTTATGGAGGAAAAATTTGAACCGGAAATCCTGCGCAGGTTCAATGGGGATGTGGTGCTTTTGCCGGCATGGGACCTGACCAGAATCTGGATCAATGCGGACCGGATCCGGCCCAGGGAGCGGTACGGATTTTTCGGCGGGGAATCCTATGGCCTGCATGTGATGCTTTCCAACTACGGAGGCCGCAGGCTGGAAGGTTCTGCCATTCATTGGAAACTCCGGGAAGTCTCCGGAAAAATACTGCTGGAAGGGACGGAGGAAGGCAAAAAGGTGGATAACGGCACGGTGGGAGAACTATGTTATCTCCATTTCACGCTTCCCGGGGTGACGGTGCCGGAAACCTGTATTCTGCAGGCTGATTTTTCCTGCGGGAATGTACAGACCTCCAACAGCTGGCCGGTTTTTTTGTATCCATGTCCTGAAAAAAGTGACATATGTGTGGGATTGTATGATCCGCTGCATGTGTTCCGGACAGTGGAAAAATGGTATCCCCGGGCACAGGCCACGGACGGAAGGGAGGGGCTGGACCGTTATGAAATCATGTTCTGTTCCCTGCTGACGCCCGAAATTCTCGGGTATGCCAGAGCCGGAGGAAAGATTGTGTATGTCCAGCGGCAGGAAGGGGCCCTTTCTGTGCATCCGGTGGCATTTTGGAGGGAGGGGATGATACGGCATTATGATCATCCGATTCTGGACGGGATCCGGCGCGAAACCTGGATGGATGATCTGCGCTACTTCGGAAGCTCCACGGACACTGCCTTTGCAGATGAGGAGGATGAGCGCTTTGATTACCGCAAACCCATTCTGCGCCGGTATGACTGCCGGGAGTGGAGGGCGGATGATTATGTATGTGAACTGGGCTGCGGCGCCGGAACCATAATCGCAACCACCCTGCGCCTGGAGGGAGGCATGGGAAAAGAGCCGCTGTTTCTGGAGCACAACCCTTTCGGACGCTGGCTGCTGGACAGGGCGGTACATTATCTGATGGAAAAAGGCCGGGACACCGTTTAGACAGGACGGCGGGCCCGGAGGGAACCTATAAAAGCGTATGGGGATTTTCCGGGAAGATTTCCGGGCAGGACTGCTGCTTTTGGCATAGCGGCCATATGCCGTGAATGAATCCGCGGAACAAAAAGACAGAACCGGAGGGGACTGACAGATATGAATAACAAGGTGCAATTTGAAATAAAGAAAAACAATTTTTACATCAATGGGAAACAAGAACCTTTACTGTGCGGGGAAATTCAGTATTTCCGTATGCCGAAAGAAAGCTGGGCCAGGGCCCTGGACCGCCTGGCAGAGTGCGGCTGTAATGCGGTGGCTTATTATGTTCCCTGGTTTGTACATGAATATGAAGAGGGGAAATTCGATTTTACCGGGAAAATCCATCCGGACAATGATTTACATACCTGGATACAGCTGACCATGGAGAGGGGACTGCTGGGATTTCTGCGCCCGGGCCCTTATGTGTATGCGGAGACCAGGGATCTGGGGATTCCCCGGTGGTTTTCGGAAAAATATCCGGATGCCCGTGTGAAACGTTACAAAGACGGCCGGTATGAGGACACGGATTTTGCCAACAGTGTGGCCAGGAATCATCCGCAGTTTCTGGGGGCAGTGGAAAAGTGGTACAGGGAAGTGTGCCGGGAGATCAGGGATTACCAGGCCCCCGGGGGCAATATCGTTCTTTTTCAGCTGTGCAATGAGATTCCCGGGGATGACCATGACGACGAGAATCCGGTGAACCTGGGGCTGGGAAATCCGGAAGGCATGTGGCCGAAATTTCTGAAGGATACCTATCAGACCCTGAAAGCCTTAAACAGCCGGTACCATGGGAATTTCACATGCTGGGAGCAGATCAGGCCCCATGAACTGCGGGAAGCGGATGGGGAGGCATACCGGCAGGACCATCTGTCCTATTATTATGGAACATACTTTCCCGGGTATTTCCGGCGGCTCCGGGACATGGCGGAAGAGAATGGGATTCATGTGCAGATGGTGCACAATGCCTACAATCCCAGGGCAGTTTCCCTTCATTACCAGAACAAGATTCAGAATCCCTGGCTGCTTATCGGCACGGACTGCTATTATTCCATGAGCGGAAGGCTGGGGATGAAGGAAGCCACCTATTACTGTGAATACGGGCCGGAGTATACCAGACGTTTTCTGCATAACATTCCCTGGGTCGTGGAGCAGGAATGCGGTTACTGGAATGATTTTCCCCTGGTTTACGGACCGGAGCTGTATATCTGGAATATCTGGACCATGGCCTGCGGGTATCAGGGAATGAGCATGTATTTGTTCGGAGGGGGAATCAACCGTCCGGGCATGGGATTTTACGGAACCGAACATAACTGGCAGGCACCGGTGGACGCATGGGGGAATCCCGGGATGACATATGATTATGTAAAAAAATCCCTGGAAGATATTCTGGAAAACAAGAAGATTTTTCTGGGAGAGCTGTGCTATGACATAGGCTTCGGTATCAGACATGCGCCCGGCCTGATCTGGCGCCCGGTGGCAAAAGCCTGCAGCGAGGCGTATTTTGTCTTAAAGTCCGCAGGGTTTACGCCGCGGATGTATGACTACGAAGCCATGACGGCGGAAGAGCTGCGGGAAATTCCGGTTTTGTGGATTGTGACGGACGAATATATGGAAGAGCGGGTGCAGGGAAACCTGGCGGCCTATGTGAGGCAGGGCGGGAAACTGGTGGTAAACGGCAGGGTTCCTCATGGGACTTCGGAGGGAAAGACCTGCACTTTGCTGGCAGAGGCGCTGGGTATCCGGGTGGAACAGGCAGCGTTTTCGGAGGCTTTTCAGCGGAGGCTGGTGCTGGAAGGGAGAGAATATTTTATCGGAACCAATGTACAGTCGGTGAAAATATTCGGAGTGCCTGGCCAGGAAGGGGTGGAAGCGCAGGGCCAGGTGACAGGGGGATCAGAGGAACCGGGTCTGGCAGCATCCGGGGAATTTTGTAGGGTCGGTGAACCGGGAGCGGTGCAGACGCTGGCCGTGACGGAGGAAGGAGAACCGGCAGCCCTGCTGGCAGAGTGCGGTGAAGGCCGCTGCCTGGTGCTTCCCTTTGGGATGGAGATGTCTTTCTGGGGACTGGCGGAAGCGGTGCGGAGACTGCTGGAGACTTTGCAGGTACAGCCTGGGATCCGGGGGGCAAGAATGCTGCGGGTGATTCCCAAGGCGGACGGTCATGTGATTGTGATGAATCTGCATCCGGTAAAAATCAAGGAAGAGATCACAATTTTTATGGAAGGGGGAGAAAAAAAGATTGTGCCGGAGATGGAACCTCATTCCTTCCGGATATGGTAAAAAGGAGAAAGCCGGACCGGGATTTTCCGGCGGCCCGGTCCCTGACAGCGGGATTCCGGATCAGGATGCATAACGGGAGGGAAAACGGGGAAGATAAGCGGTAAGCAGCCAAAGCCGGCCGAAATACGCCGGAACTTGCAGAATGACATTTACCCGGATGGAGGAAATATATGTGCACAGCGGCAACTTATCAATGTAAGGATTTTTATTTTGGACGGACACTGGACAATGACTTTTCATACGGGGAAGAAATAGTGGTGATGCCGCGGCGTTTTCCGCTTTCTTTCCGGGATACGGCAGACATGGAGAGCCATTATGCCATGGTTGGAACGGCCCATGTGGCAGAGGGACAGCCGCTATATTATGATGCGGTGAATGAGAAGGGACTGTGTATGGCAGGACTGAATTTTGTGGGAAACGCATATTACCGGGAGCGGGAAGAAGGCCGGGAAAATGTGGCTACATTTGAACTGATTCCGTGGATTCTGGGGCAGTGTGCCGGGGTGGAAGCAGCCAGGATTCTTCTGGGAAAACTGAACCTGACCGGGATTTCCTTCCGGCAGGACCTGCCGCCGGCCCGGCTTCACTGGATCATCGCAGACCGGAAGGAATGCATTGTGGTGGAATCCGTGAAAGAAGGATTGAAGGTTTATGATAATCCAGCCGGGATTCTGTCCAATAATCCGCCGTTTGATGAGCAAATGTTCCATTTAAATAATTACATGCATTTATCTCCGGAAGAACCCGGAAACCGTTTTTCCCCGGAACTGCCTTTGGAGACTTACAGCCGTGGCATGGGAGCCATCGGCCTGCCGGGAGATCTTTCTTCCCAGTCCCGTTTTGTCAGGGCAGTATTTACAAAAATGAATTCGGTGTCCGGAGATTCGGAAACAGAGAGCGTGAGCCAGTTTTTTCATATTCTTGGTTCCGTGGAACAGCAGCGGGGATGCTGCCGGCTGGGGGATGACAGGTACGAAATTACGATATATACATCCTGCTGTAACGCGGAGAAAGGAATTTATTATTATACAACCTACGAAAACCATCAGATTACCGCGGTGGATATGTACCGGGAAAAGCTGGATGGCAGCTGCCTGGCGAGATATCCCATGATCCGGGAACAACAGATTAAAATACAAAACGAATGGAGAGAAGGACAATCGGCATTGGCAAAAAGAGGGAAGAAAAAAGAGGAATGGAGGCTCCGCAGAGGCAGGAACCGGTAGTTTCGGGAAGGGAATTTGTAAAACCAAATATTGGAAAAGATGGCAGCGGCTTCCGGTGATGAAACGGAAGCCGCTGTTTTAGGGTCAAATCCGGCACAATATATCATCTCATACTTGACTATAATCATTTTAATGACTATAATGATACAAGTATGAGGTGCAAAAAAATGTGTCCCGGGCCGGTCCGTTAGCCAGGCAGGGAGAAATGTATTGTCGTCATATTATTATGAAGAAAGTGAAAGCAGGGAGGATTCCTGAAAATGAAAAAGACGGAAAACCATAATGTGGGATATGTAAAAACGAGAAAAATATGTTTGTTCCGGAAAAGGCTGGGTGCAATGCTTTTAGCGGGCGTTCTGATCTGCCTTACTGCGGCCTGCGGCAAGGGAGAAGGACAGCAGGAGAGCCAGGACATATCTTCGGTTCCCACAGAGCAGACAGAGACCGGGGAACCCACGGACCCGCCGGCTACGCCGGAACCGGAGACAGGGGCAGAAACGGAAGAGCCTTCCGTGGAAGAGGAGCCAGATATTCTGGAGCAGCTGGGAGTGGAGATTCCGGAAAAGACGGTGGATTTTGAGGAACTGCAGTCCGGGACCAACAAGGATATCTATGCCTGGATTTATATTCCGGATACCAAGATTGATTATCCGATGCTGCAGCACCCCACTGACAATACATATTATTTAAACTACAATCTGGACGGCAGCAGGGGATATCCGGGGTGTATCTACACGGAGGACTACAATGCAAAGGATTTTTCGGACCCGGTGACCGTGGTTTACGGCCACAATATGAAGAACGGCTCCATGTTTGCGGGACTGCACAAGTACAGTGACGAAGAGTACATGAAGGAACATCCCTATGTATTTATATACATGGAGGACAAGCTTTATGTGTATGAAATTTTTGCCGCATATGAATATTCCAATGAGCATCTGCTCTACAACTGTGACTACACCCAGAAGACACAGTTTGAAAAATATATCAAAAATATGGAAACAGTCAGGGATATGGGAAAGGTTTTACGGGAGGACGTGGAAGTCACTGCAGAAGACAAAATCCTGACACTGTCTACCTGCATTTCCAATAAACCCAATAACCGCTTTCTGGTGCAGTGCGTCCTTCTGAACGGAGAGTAGGCAGAACCTATCCGCAGGATGGAACTTTGGAGACAGGTTCCGGAAAACGGAAGGGATGGAACCATGGGAGAGTTTTGAAATGAAAACAGACATAAATGGAAAAAACCGGGCCGCAGCCAGATACAGATATGGAATTGCAGCGGTACTGGTGACAGTGGCTGCGCTTACATTTGCGGCAGCACTGGGAACCGAAGCCGGAGAAAATATCCCGGCGGCAGGAATACTGGCGGTACTGTGCATGGTGGGGCTTATTCTTTGTACCAGCAAAGACTCCGGGTACAGATGGGAAGATAAAAAACAAAAGGCCGGAAGGCTGAAAACCGGGAAAGTGACCGGGCTTTAAGGAACACATATGATTGGGAACGCGATTTCCGCGGGACGGCCGGTTACGGAACGGATACGGGGGTAGGGGAATGTATAGGAAGAAAGCGGGAGGATGGACAAAGCACCTTGATTTTATGCTGTTGGACATACTGTGCCTGCAGGCCGCCTTCGTGCTGGCTTACGCCGTGCGCATGGGACCCTCCAGCCCTTACGCGGACCCGGATTACCGCAGCATCGGGATTTTGCTTGTCCTGGCAGATCTGGCGGTGGCCCTGCTGTCGGGCACCTTCAGCGGGGTGCTGGGGCGGGGACACTACAGGGAGTTCACCGTCACCCTGCGGCATGCCTTCCTGGTGGAGGTGGTGGTGATCCTGTACCTTTTCACGGCCCAGAAGACAGTGGCCTATTCCAGGTTTGTAATTTACCTGCTGGCGGCGCTGTATATTTGTCTGGGGTATTTCCTGCGGATGCTGTGGAAGGCCTGGCTGCTGCGGCACCGGGCCGCGGAGGGGGAGAGGCGGTCCCTGCTGGTGGTGACGGAACATGCGCTTGCCGGTGAGGTGCTGGAAGGGGCCAGGGCGGAAAACTACGACCGCTTCCGGATCACCGGGATC
>CAJTLR010000043.1:13053-32910 GCA_910577185.1 uncultured Acetatifactor sp. | reverse complement strand
AACCATGCAGGTCAGTAAGACTTAAAACAAAGAATGAGCCAGTAGTCGGCAGGAATATTTTCCATAGGGCAAGACCCTGCAAAGGAGCTAAGCTGACACCCTGGTTATGGACAGGCGGGACGAAGGAAGTTAGGCCCCCACAGAAATGAGGGTGAGCCTGGTAGACACGGGAGGTGCGCTGCCATAGAAGGCTGGGTATACACAAGGCCATGTAGAGCGAAAGATAAGGACGTTCTGCTTCGTGTACCTTTCACCCTCTATTTTCGTACCAGATACAGAGAAATGTCCATCTCCTTGGCTTATTCATCTGAGATATGTAACTAAAAACTCCTTGATTTTTTAAGGAAAATCACTTGACAATATAGGGAGGTTTCTATGATAGAATCTAAGACAAGATTCTATCATCAAAATTCTATTATGCCTATGAACTTAATGATACAGGAAAGAAGAAAAGAATTAGGACTCACCCAGGAACAAGTTGCAGAATATCTCAATGTGTCTATTCCGGCAGTCAGTAAATGGGAAAAAGGAACAACCAGTCCGGATATTTCGCTTTTGGCTCCGTTAGCCCGATTGTTAAAAACTGACCTGAATACTCTTTTTTGTTTTCACGAAGATATATCACCGCAGGAAATTGGTTTGTTCTGCAAGGAGATCGGAAAGATTGTGAAAGATGAAGGACTCGAAAAAGGGTTTGCCACAGCAGTGCAAAAGATCCACGAGTATCCTCACAATGAGAGACTCATGCATGTTCTTACACTCCAACTGGATGGACTTCTCTCCACGTCCGACCTGACTGCAAATGAAATGCGCCCCTATGAGGAGCAGATCCTTGAATGGTATCATCGGCTTGCCGGAAGCACGGACATAAAAATTAGCAGCAGCACAAATTTTATGCTGGCAAGCAGATATCTTCGCAGCGGACAATATGAAAAAGCCCAGGAAACACTGGACTTAATGCCTGACAGAAAAGACATTGCCGACAGCATGACTGATAAGCTTTGGCTGCAGGTTGAAATTGATAAACATCAGGGCAAATCAGAGAAAGCGGCGGCAGATTTGCAGCACGAATTACATTTGGCGCTCAACAAGGTTCAGCTGCTGCTATACAAAATGATGCGTATTGAGTTAGAATGCGGCGAACTTCTCACTGCAAAAAAGATAGCAGATAAATCGGCACAGATGGTGACACTTTTTGAGATGTGGAAGTATAACGCATTCACTGCACCACTGGAAATCGCGTTTGCGGAAAAGGATGCCGGTAAATGTATTTCCATTTTGAGAGAAATGCTTTCGGCAATGCGCGATCCATGGAATGTGGATAAAACCCTATTATTTAATCGCATACCTGCGCAGGCACCTCAGCCAGAGCAAATGATTCCCATGATCCTTTCTGCAATGGAAAAAGAATCTCTGCTGCAAAACTCCCCAGAATTTCAGGAACTAATCACAGAGTATGCGCGATTCAAAGATAGGAAACAGAACTTCTTCCATGACCATGAAAAATGAAAAGCCAGGGCCACCGGCTAAGCCGGTGGCCTGCACTGCCCCCTGTAAGGGGCTTTTACCCACTTGCGCCCTTACCGTGATTCTCCCATAAAAAACAGCGCTATGGTACCGGGACCGGAATGGGCCCCGATGGTAGGGCCGATATTACTGATCAGGAAATTCTGAAAACCGAACTTTTCTTTTATCAAATCCCGCACATATTCCGCGTCTTCCAGGGCATCCCCATGACTGATGAATACATAATCCCCTTTATTCTCAGCCTCCCAGGATCCCATTTTCTCCTCCATGTACTCCACCAGGGCATTTAAGGACTTTTTCCTGCCCCTGACCTTTCCGATCAGAATCAGATGCCCCTCATTGTCCACATGGAGTTTGGGTTTAATGGAAACCATGGTTCCCAGCACTGCGGCCGTCCTGCTGACGCGCCCTCCCCTGTACAGATGGAATAAGTCATCCACCGTAAACACATGCACCACATTCAGGGCATGTGCCGTAAGCCATTCTGCCGTCTCCTCCATGGACTTGCCCTGATCACGCATTTTCACTGCCTTATGTACAAAGAGTCCCTCCCCCATGGAAGCCCCCAGACTGTCCACCACAATAATCCTGACATCCTCATGCTCTTCCATAATCTCATCCGCGGCCATGCGGATATTATTGCAGGTTCCGCTTAAGCCGGAGGAAAATGCCAGATACAGGATTTCCTTGTTCTCTTTCACATATTCCTCAAAATATTCCTTCGCCTCTGCCGGATTGATCTGGGACGTGGTGGGCATTTTCCCTTCCTGCCGCATCATGGCATAGAATGTTTTCCAGTCCAGTTCCTTTTCCCTGCCGTAAGTGACGCCATCCAGAATGTAGCTGATGGGCATACAGCCCAGGTCATGCTCCTTTAAATATTCTGCCGGCAAATCGGCTGTACTGTCCGTTATAATCTTAAACATAAATGTTCCTTTCTTATTCCAGTCCCGTTTCGCCCTCTCCTGCTGCCTCTTAGGCATGGGCGGGGGACTTGCTGTTTCCAGTTCCCCTTCGCCCTCTCCTGCCGCCATTTGGGCATGGGCAGCGGGCGGGGGCTTGCTTGTTTCTATTCCAGTTTCTCCCTGAAATGTATCACAAAAAACAGAATCTGTCAAATATTCCAAAAAATCACTTCTCCTTCAGCGCCCCCGGAAGCCGTCTGCGGATCAGTCTGTTTTTCAGATTTTTCCAGTCGAACGGAATCAGGGGATAGATATAACTTTTCCGCGACACGGTCCGGTTGCATCCGATTGCCAGTACCGAAAGAAGGATTCCCCCCACATATCCCCATATGCTGAACCACTGGGTCAGCAGCAGTGTAATAATACGCATGAATTTCAGCGCATAGCCCAGTTCGTAATTAGCCTGGGTGTAGTTGGCGATGGCCACAAAAGCCATATAGAGCATCACCTCCGGGGAGAACCATCCGCTGTTTACGGAAAACTCCCCCAGAACCAGCGCCGCCATGACACTTAAGGGCGTGCTGAGCATATTAGGCGTATTGATGGCCGCCAGCTTCAGGCCATCTATGGCCAGTTCCAGTACCAGAAACTGCCAGATCAGGGGAAGGTTCGGCTCTTCCTTCAGCATGATGAAAGAAAAGCTTTCCGGAATCCATTGTTCCTGATTGATCAGCAGCAGAAATGTGGGTGTCACCAGATAGGTCAGCAACGAGATCAAAAAACGGGTCACCCGCAGATACGTGCCTGTGATGGGAGGAAAATAGTAGTCATCGGCTTCCTCCACCACATCGAAAATCGTGGTGGGCAATATCATGGCAGAAGGGGAATTGTCCACCAGTATCACGATATTTCCCTCCAGCACCTGGGCAGCGGCGGCATCCGGCCTTTCCGTATACTTGAATTTCGGAAAAGGGTTGTACCACTTTCGCTGATAGAGACACTCTGCCAGCGACTCCTGGTTCATGGTCAGGGAATCCACCCGGATATTCTGGATTTTCTGCCGGACTTCCTCCAGAAAAGCAGTATCCACTCTCTCCTTCATATAACAGAGTGCAATGTCCGTCCGGGAACTTACCCCCGCGCCCAGCATTTCCATATGCAGGTCCGCGCTTCTGATTCTGCGGCGGATAAGAGCCGTGTTGGACACCAGGGTCTCCACAAAGCCATCCTTGGAACCCCTGAGCGTCTTATCCTTCTCCGGCTCTTCCACCCCCCTGGATGGATATGTCCTGGAATCAATGAGAAGCGCTTTCTTGTAACCGTCTATCAGCAGCACAAATATTCCCGACAGCAGGGCATGAATCACCATATCCCACTGGTCGTCCAGATCCACTTCCACATACGGCGTAAACTGCTTGGACAGACCATGCATGTCCCCGGGCATTTTGTCCGGCGTCAGATCCATGAAATATTGCAGAAGCTTCTGCACCAGTTCATCCTTACAGAAACCATCTATCAGATACATACACGCTTCCCTGCCGCCGATATGGATGATCCGGTGGATCATGTCAAAATTCTTCCCTACATCCAGCACACCGTTCAAATATGCCATATCTGCCTGCAGGGAACCCTGGATCCTGCCGGTTCCGGAAGGCTTGCCCTCCGCAGTTTCTGCCGGTTGTGAACCCTCTGTCTCCTGTACCCCCTCTTTATTCTCCGAAACCGCTTCCTCTCTCAGTCCCTGATCTTCCCTCATGAAAACAGACTCCTTTTTTACATGATATTTTTCTTTATCATGACCAAAAAAGAGTCTTTTATGCCATAAGTTCCTTTATTTGCTTTTTCCTGTCACGCCGTGGTGCTTCCGAAACCGCCGTTGCGGATTCCCTGGGCCTCATCGTCCACGGTAATTCCGTATTCCACGAAAACGCCCTGCACAAAAGCGGTTCCCTGTTTCACTTCCACCGTTTTTCCCTCATGGGAGTCATTGGTCAGTTTTACAAAAATATGTCCTTCATTGTCGGACGCAAAATAATCGCTGTCAATAATTCCCACGGTATTGTCCATCTGCAGACGGTATTTAAATCCCAGCCCGCTTCGGGGATAAATCTGCAAAACCCATTCTTCGTCTATTTTTGCACGGATTCCCGTGGGAATCCTGACGGTTTCCCCTGGTAAAAGGGTAAAAGCAAAAGGCGCGTAAAAATCATAACCCGCGCTTCCCCGGGTGGCACGCCTGGGCAGTTCAAGTTTTTCATACATTTCCGCGATTTCCGTGTCCGTATACTGCTGCGCACTCCCTTTCACGGCCTCCGAAAAGGCCCCGGGACTTACCTTCAAAAATTGTGCAATCCGTCTCATATGTTATCCCGCATCCTTCTAATTTCTTCCCGTTCTCTCTGCAGGACTTCCCCTGCCGGGGGGCTGTGTTTCTTACATCCCCACTTTGGTTTTGTCCCCCAAATCCATATCCCCTGTCCCCGGGACTGCCTGCCTCAGTCGCCACATCCGCAGACGTAAGCCGGTTTTTCCGTCATCACGTATTCCTTCACGTAATCACCGCAGTGCAGCACCGGAACCGTACGGTCCTCCTGCTCCAGGGTTTTCTGCACGTCAATCACCCTCTGGTTTCTGCTGCCCTTCCAGAGCAGCTTTGCATCCTTCTCTTCCAGGTGAAATTCCCCGTCCACCAGCACGTCAATATAGGCCATTGCAGGATAATGGCAGATATCCTCCCAGCAGTCTCCGGTGTAAAGCCATATGGTTTTCCCCGGATATCTGGTCTTGATTTCCCGCATCAGCTCCCTTACGTCAAAGCGGTTGGCCGGATGCAGCGGATCCCCCCCGGAAAAGGTGATACCTGAAATATAATTTTTATCCAGTTCCGCAAAAATCTCCTCTTTTGCGGCTTTGTCAAACAGCAGCCCTCCATCCGGATCCCAGGTAACCGGATTCTGGCAGCCCTTACAGCAATGGTTACAGCCTGCCAGCCACAGCACCACCCGCAGTCCGTCACCGTTGAGCATGTCATCGCTTGTTATATTGTGATATCTCATACTTTTCTCCTTGCATGCAGCGTCCTTACGGCCCTCCCGGAAAAGACCCGGAAGGCGCCCGCGGGAATGCCCTTCTACATGCTTTTCCGCTCCGCGATCTCTGCCATCTTTGCCTCGTTGAGCCTGGTGTCCCCATGGACACGGGAATAAGACAGATACCCGTTCATGCGGTCAATTTTTGTCAGATTACGGCTGCCGCATTTAGGACATACATCCATTTCCAGCTCCTGGTGCCCGCAGTCGTCACAGTAAGCCAGGGACAGATTGACCCCTTCATAGAATCCCAGCTCCATGGCCCGGCGGATCAGCGTCTTAATGGCTTCGATATTATAGTCAATGGGATATTTCACATACTGGATTTTCCCCCCGTTGCTCAGATCCCAGAACCTGTTTTCCAGATCCTGTTTCTGTATGGGGGTAATATCCTCCGCCACATGACAGTGAAAACTGTTGCTCACATATTCCCTGTCCGAGACGCCTTCTATAATGCCGTATTTATTCCGGAACTGTTTCACCTGCAGTCCGCACAGATTCTCCGCGGGGGTGCCGTAAATGGCATACAGGTTGCCGTCTTCCTCTTTAAACTCCGCAATACGGTTATTGATATATTCCAGCACTTCCAGCGCAAACTGCCCGTCTTCCGCCAGGGATTTCCCGTTGTACAGTTCCTGGAGCTCGTTCAGCGCCGTGATCCCGAAGCTGGCGGTTGCGGATTTCAGCAGCGGCTTGATCTTGTCCGTCAGTTTCAGGTTCCCGCCCAGGAAACCGCCCTCACAGTAGGCCAGGGGATTGGTGGAAGCCCGCATCTCCCCCAGGTAGGCATAAGTGCGGATATGGAGCTGGCGAATCAGGTTCAGATAGTAATCCAGCACCTTGTAAAAATCACGGCTCTCCTTTCTGGCCTTGGCCAGAATCATGGGAAGATGCAGGGAAACAGCGCCGATATTGAAACGTCCCACAAATACAGGCTTGTCCAGGTCATCGGCCGGATGCATCCCCCCTCTCTCATACCAGGGCGACAGAAATGCCCTGCACCCCATGGGAGAGACGATACGCCCGTACTGTCTGTACATGCTTGCCACATAGCCTTTTCCTGTCAGGCTCAGCCAGTCAGGATACATGGTCTTGGCAGAACAGTGCACGCCCGCCTCAAACACATCCTCCAGCGGCTTCCCGGGTCCGTGCAGATTTTCGTCGTATAAAAATACAATCTTGGGAAACAGCACCGGCTTTTTACATTCCTTTTTGCCTTGTCCCGCCCTGCGCACCTCCAGCATGGTAACTGTGGCAAGTCTGGCGAAACGGCCCGTTCCGGTGCCCGCGGTCACGGTGATAAAGGGATAATCCCCTCTGCTGCTTCCCACGGTATTGAATTTATATTCCCAGCCCTGGAAGCCCTGCTCATACTCGCGGACTACATCCTTGTAGGCTTCCTCCTCCGCCCTCGTCTGTTCAATGCCCAGTCCCGTATATTTTTCAATATAACGGCGGTAGGATTTTTCGGCATAGGGTTCCAGAATCAGATCCACACTGGGCACGGTGAAACCGCCGTACTGCTGGCTGGCGGCGCTGAGCACAATATCCCCGATCACATCAAATGCCACATCCAGGGACTTGGGCTCATTATACCACACATTTCCCATCTCAAAACCGCCGCTGAGCACATTCTGCACGTCAAAAAGGCAGCAGTTCATGGTGTCTCTTCTGGCAGACATGTCATGCACATATATATATCCGTCACGGCAGGCCTGGATTTCCTCCGTTGTCATGAAAAATTTCTGATACAGCTCCTTGTTCAGCTGATTAAACACAAGGCTCCTTTTTGTGGCCACAAGCGCCGAATCCGTGTTGGCGTTTTCCTTGTCCCCGATATACATAATGGACTGGCTTTTCTTGTACACGTCATCCAGCATCCGCACAAAATCCTGCTTATAATTGCGGTAATCCCTGTAGCTTTTCGCCACCACCGGTTTCACCTGCTCCAGGGCGCTTTCCACAATATTGTGCATTACGGGAATGGGAACTTCCTCCAGCCCCAGTTCATTTACCTTGTCAATCACATACTGACAGATCAGACTTTCCTCCTCCACGGTAAACTTGGTCAGCGCCCTGTACGCACTCTTGGCCACCGCGTTAATCACCTTCTGTACATTGAAGCATTCCCTGCTCCCGTCTTTCTTGATGACGCACACTTCCTGCACGGGCCTGAAAGCTTCCCCGTAGTTTACTTTTTCCCTGACTGGCTGTTCAAAATTACTGCTCATTGACCTCATTCCCTTCCCGACAACAAAAATCCACGTTCCACGGAACTTCCGCCGTCACAGTTAACCAAATGACCGCCGGAATCCCGTTTTTAAGTTATATTTCCCTGATGACAGCTTTTGTATACAAAATATGGTGTTCATCTTCGGCTTTTCCCAACATATTGTGTTGCGTACTTAACAGTATAAAAAACAAATGCCGGATTGTCAATGAAGTCCGCAATAAAATTATATAAAAATTTCCACAAAAAAGATATCCGGATTTTAGGATATCTTTCCATTGACATTTTCATTGTTTCTAAACTTCCGCAGTCTTTTGCACGGAAAATCATTCACTGTTTTCCAGGATTGCCCCCAGCCACGCCCTGTACTGCTCTTTCACCGAAACCGGGCTCACCACCACGGCATCCTGTCCGATTCCCGCCAGCCAGCCGAAAAACTGCCCGCTGACCGTCACCTTTGCACGGATCCGGAATACCTCCCCCGGCATCCTGCGGATATCCGCGTCCCTGCCGAACCGGTCCAGCACCACCCCGATCAGGCGGTCCGGAAACTGGAGCGTCACAGTCTCTTCCGCACCTCCGTACATGCCAAAAATCTGGTTGGTATACGCTGCCAGGTCTACTTTCGCAAACTGCTCTATTCCTTCCCTGACAGTTTCCTGTACCTGCACCCTGCCCATCTTGTCCACACGGTAATGCTTCATCACACCGTCCACACTGTCGTAAGCGGCCAGATAGTAATTTTCATCCTGCCAGATCAATGCCCAGGGACTCACCTTTTTCTCGCTGTTCACCCGGGGCACCAGTTCCTTCTTCAGATTCCAGTCCAGATACTGGAACGTGATCTGCCTGTTCTCCTGAATGGCACGATGAATGGTATCGATGCTGTAATAAATATTTTCGTTCTCCGTCTTGATCCTGCCTGCCACATATACCTGGCGCTGCAGCTTTCCGGCATCGTATTTTCCTGCCATCTGCTCCAGTTTCCTGATCAGGCTGCGGGACTTTTTCGTGGTAATAAACCGGGATGACTGCACCGCGTCCACCAAAAGCTTCAGCTCGGCCAGTTCAAAATCCCTTCCCGCCATGTAATAGCCGCCCCCCAGCCTGCTTTGTACCTGGATAATATCATAACCGAAATGACACAGCTTCTCCACATCATCATAAATGCTCTTCCGCTGGGAATGAATGTCATTGGCCTCCAGATAGGCTATAATGTCAGCAGTACTGGCCGGATGGTGTTCATCCGTGTTTTCCGTTAAAAACTTGACGATATACAGTAATTTCAGCTTCTGTCCCGGTGATTTCGGCATGTTTACAACCTACTTACTGCCGCCCTTGTCTGCCACGGCAGCGTTCTCCGCATTTTTTTTCTTCGCCATGGTAATCCCGATCACAGTCGCAACGCCTGCCACCACCACAATCACAGCCAGTACAACAAGATAAGACATAAATGAATTTAAAAAACTCACTAACATAGCAAACCCTTCTTTTCTTTTATACTTTTTTGACAAAAACAGTCCTGCGGTCTGTCTGAACTGTCACAAAACCATTGTATCCAGTATACCAGATATAGTGTATTCCCGTCAAGGGTTATCCCTTCCAGACTCCGGAATTCACAAACCGTTCCGCCTGCGCCGTGGCCTTCTCTATCACCTCCGCATCATAGCCCATCAGCTCCAGCAGCTTTATGGCATTCCGGGTGGAAGCCTTCCCCGGCTGCAGCTTATAATTGAAAAATACATCCCCTTCCCGGACATCTTCCTCAAAGTGATAATTGTCAAAATACCCCTGCAGCAGTTCTGTCAGTTCAATATCATGGGTGGCCGCAAAGCAAAGAATGCCGGAACGGCTTAAGGATTTCAGAATCTGGGTGGACGCCGCAATCCGTTCCACCGTGTTGGTTCCCCTGAGCACCTCATCCACAAAACACAAGACCGGACCGCGTTTCCCCGAAGCCGCGTCCAGAATCCGTTTCAGCGCCTTGATTTCCACAATATAATAGCTCTCCCCCGATCCCATGTCATCCCGCAATGCCATGGAGGAATATACATGGAAAAAAGGTGCCCTGTACCGGTCTGCGGCACAGGTATGAATGGTCTGGGCCAAAATCGCGTTTATGGCCATGGTTTTCAGGAAAGTGGATTTTCCGGAGGCATTGGAACCTGTGAGCAGGATTCCCCGCTTCGCCAGAATCCCGTTCTTTACCGGCGCGTCCAGCAGGGGATGATACCCCTGTTCCACCGTCAGGCTTCCCTCCCGGATAAATTCCGGGACGCACCACCCGTTTCCGGTCTTTTTTCCCTCTTCTTCCTTCCCGGTTCCTGCTTCCATGGATTCCCGGAATCCCCATATGGCAATAGCAGTCTCCACATATCCCACTACTTCTATCATGGCATCCACGTCTTCCATATGTCCCCTGAGAACTTTGAGCATACCGTTGAATTTGATCAGATCCACATGAAATACCATGCGGACATAGTCAAGAAACACTGCCAGGATATCCCCGGAAGCATTTCCCCGGTAGGGCGACATAACCCAGTAGGAATTCCTTTTCATGGCCTGCATCCTGCCGGCGGCCCTGCCGATTTTCTCCCATTCCTGCCCACACACCGGTATCGGAATCTTTTCCAGGTTTCCGCAGGTCTGCAGCAGCCTCATCACATAAGAAAAACTGGTGATATAGGGATCTATCTCACCCTTTTCCTGAAAATAGGAGATGATATTATAGATTATCAGTATCACAATTCCGATGATGGCCACGGAAAAATTTATCCACAACAATCCGGTCAGAGGCAGAAACAGCAAGTCCGCCAGAATATGTTTTCTGTTGGACCGCTGCCCCAGATAATCCAGATTGTCCAGATAATCATAGAGGGAATATTTTCCTGTGTATCCCAGACTTCTCACTGCCAGCTGTACCTTCACCCTCTCATCCGGATGTTCCCCGAAAAACCGGATGACATCTTCCAGGTGCAGCAGCTCTTCTTCCTCCTGTTTTAAGGTTCTCAGCGTATAATACAAATATTCTTCCCCCGAAGCGGAAAGCGTATAGTTCATTCGTTTGAAAAGTTCGTCCATCCCCAGATCGTTCCAGGTAATGTCGTCCAGCTGTCCGTCCTTTTGATGTCTCAGAAAGAAGCTGTCCATCTTTGCAAAGCGCTCCAGGGAATACTCCTTATCTGCCAGTTTGCCGTAATCTTCGTAAAGAGACTGGACAAAACGCTTTTCTTCCTTTCTGGCCCTGGCAGACTCCGACACAAAAATAACCAGTACAAATACTGCCATTGCCAGGATAAATAATAAATATTCCATGAAACACCTCTCTTTCCCGTCCAGACACCCATGTCCACCCCCAAAGGCCGGCGGCAGCGTTGATGGGACTTTTCAAAAGGAATGCAGAACAAATTCTTTATAGGAAGGAGAATGCCCTGAACAAGGCATTCTCCCGTGTAAAAAATTCAAATTATAAAAAATTTTACATTTTGCCGTTTTTCCCGGGAACACTTTTCCCTCAGGCAACCAGGAAAAACTTCAGCAGGAAAATGGCAGAAAGCACATAGGTCAGCACAGACACATCCTTTGCCTTTCCTGTAAATACTTTGATAATGGTATAGGTAATCAGTCCGATACCGATGGCATGTCCTATGGAACCGGAAATGGGCATGGCAATCAGCATCAGCGCCACGGGAACTGTCTCGCACAAATCATCAAAATGTACGTTTTTCAGTCCTGTCAGCATCAGCACGCCCACATAGATCAGGGCTGACGAAGTTGCTGCCGCCGGAATGATGGCCGCAATGGGCGCAATAAACATACATGCCAGGAACACAATGCCTGTGGTCAGTGCAGTCAGGCCGGTACGTCCGCCTGCTTCCACGCCGGAGGCAGATTCCACGAAAGTGGTGACTGTGGAGGTACCTGTGGCGGAACCCACAACCGTACCCACGGCGTCTGCCAGAAGGGCTTCCTTCATCTGGGGCATCTTGCCGTCCTTGTCAAGCATTCCCGCACGGCTTGCGGTACCTACCAAAGTGCCGATGGTGTCAAACATATCGATGATACAGAATGTGACAATCAGGGTCACCACGGTAAACCAGCCGATCTGTGCAAATCCGCTGAAATTGAATTTAAACAGCGTGGTTGCAGCCATATCTTTTACCGGCGGCAGGAAAGAAGCGGATGCCAGGGATGCAAAAGGATTGATCTGCAGGAAAATTGCCTCCCCTGCCCAGTAGACAACACTGGCGCCCAGCATTCCCAGGATTACCGCACCCTTCACCTTCTTCTGGGCCAGGATGACGATCACAAACAGCCCTACGAACATGGTGACCACCGTGAGCACCATCTGGGCATAGCCGGAACCCATGGTGGTCTTTGCCAGACCGGCCGTCAGGGAACCAAAGAAATCCTTCATCACATAGAACGGCCCGCCGGTCTCGGAATACACGCCCGCATTGGAGCCGATGCCGATATTCATAAGCATCATGCCGATGGCAGGCGCAATCCCCAGACGCACTCCCAGGGGAATGGCATCCACAATCTGCTCACGCACATTGAATATGGAAAGCAGAATAAAGACAATGCCTTCCACAAGGATGATGCACAGAGCCGCCTGGAAAGATTCCAGGTAGGTCAGTCCGGTGATGCTCACGATATTTGCCACAACAATTGCAAAAAAGCTGTTGAGACCCATACCGGGCGCCATGGCAAAGGGCTTGTTGGCCGCAAACGCCATCACAAACATACCGATGGCCGATGCAATACAGGTTGCCATGAAAACACCGTTCCACAGTTCCATCCCCTCCGCGCCGAAACCGGTCAGCAGATTGGGATTCAGGGCGATGATGTAAGCCATCGTCATGAACGTGGTAAGTCCTGCGACGATCTCCGTCCTCACCGTGGTCTTGTTTTCCTTGAGTTTAAATAGTTTCTCTAACATTTGTTCTCCCTCCTATGTAGATTTGATTAGAGAATTTATTATAAATCGTAATCTTTTGTACGGTATTCCGACGTTTTTTTCTGCTGTGGGCCGGTTCCGGGACCCGGCAGAAACCTTCGTCAAAATCACGTATTCAGAATACGGTTTACAATCCTGTCGCATTTTGCGTAAATACCCTCCGCGCTTTCCCCTACATTGAACTCCCCGTTCCGGTAAAGGATGCGGCCCCCGACCATGGTCATGCGGACATTGGATTTGCTGCCGCTGTACACCAGGTTTTTGGGAATATTGTGAACCGGCTGCATATTGGGCTGGTGCAGGTCAATCAGGATCAGGTCCGCCAGTTTTCCCGGCGCAAGAATGTCCGCGTCTGCCAGCCCCATGGCTCTGGCGCCTTCCACCGTGGCCATGCGCAGCACTTCCTCCGCGTCCAGGCTGGAAGCATTTTTCTCCCGGACCTTGCTAAGACCACTAACCAGAAACATTTCCCGGAACATGTCCAGACAATTATTGCTGGCGGGGCCATCCGTGCCGATGGCTACGGGGATCCCCCTGTGCCGATATTCCGCGATGGGCGCTATCCCGCTGGCAAGTTTCAGATTGGAGGCCGGATTCGTCACCACATGCATTTTATGCCTGCCAAATACCTCCATATCCTCCCTTGTCATATGCACACAGTGATATCCGCCGCCGCCGAAATCAAACACACCCATGCTTTCCAGAAACACTGCCGGCGTCATGCCGTATCGGTCCAGACACTCCCGCACTTCCTTTTCCGTCTCCGCCAAATGGGTGTACACCGGCGCCCTGAACTTATGTGCCAGCCCCGCCACTCCCTGCAGCAGTTCTTTGGAGCAGGTATATTCCGAGTGAAATCCCAGGCAGTAGCTGACCAGCGGACTCCTGCTGTTCCATTTGAGATATTCCGCTTCCTGCTGTTCCACGGAAGAGGTGAAGCGGTTCAGGCCGCTGGTCAGCACACAGCGCATCCCCGTATCCATGCAGGCCTCAGCCGCCGCGTCCGGCATCAGGTACATGTCAAAGACAGAGGTGATGCCGGAGGTAAGGTATTCCAGCACGGCAAGTCTGCAAAGATGGTAAATATCGTCCCAGGAAAGCTTCGCCTCCATGGGAAACACCTTTTCTTCCAGCCATATCTTCAGTTCCACATCATCCGCAAAAGAACGCAGAAACGTCATGGCAGAATGGGTATGGGCATTTTTAAAGCCCGGCATCAGCAGATTGTCCCCGCAGTCCATTTCGATATCCCAGTGGATTTTCGGATAATCCTGGCCCGGTTTCAGGGGCGGTCCCCCTGATTCCCTCACGGAGACAATCCTGTCGTTTTTGATCCATATCTCCCCCCGGAACACATTTCTGCCCCGGACCATGGTCAGGATCCTGGCATTGTAAAGTCTGATATTCATTGAATGGACTCACCTCCAAATCCATGTGGCAGCAGTTCTTCCAGGGTGTATTCCCGATAATCGGAAATACTTCTCACAACCAGCACCCGAAAGTCTTTTCCGGCAAATTCCCGCAGCACCTGTCTGCAGATACCGCAGGGATACGCATAATCCGCAGGCTCCTGTCCCTCCATTCCACCCGCAATGGCTATGGCGAGGAAATCCCGTCTGCCCTCGCTGACCGCCTTGAAGACGGCTGTCCTCTCCGCACAGTTTGTAGCGCCGTAGGAGGCATTTTCAATGTTTCCTCCCCTGTAAATCTCCCCTTCCGCGGTCAGGAGCGCCGCCCCCACCGTATAATGGGAATAAGGGGTATATGCCATTGCCCTGGCCTCCAGGGCTTCCATCAACAGCTTCTTTTTCTGATTTTCGTCCATATCTTACCCCATTTCCGCACAGCTTTCCGTGCATGGCAGGGATTGAAAATTTTCAATCCACAGGAAATTCTTTGCAGACTTCCGTCACCAGCTTTTTAAAATTAGGAGCCGCCATGTCTGCCGCCAGCTGTACCTCCTTATGGCTTAACGGCTCGGGTGTCATACCGGCAGCCAGATTGCTGATGCACGATATTCCGCAGATTCTCATGCCCATGTGATTGGCCGCAATGGCCTCGGCCACGGTGCTCATACCCACCGCGTCACATCCCATCATACGCAGCATGCGGATCTCCGCGGGCGATTCATAGGAAGGACCCGTCAGCTGGGCATACACACCCTCCTGCAGGAAAATATGGTTTTCCTTTGCTTTTCTTAAAATCAGTTTCTGCAGCTCCCGGTCATACACATGGCTCATATCCGGAAAGCGGGTTCCCAGACTGTCCTGATTCGGACCCACCAGCGGATTGGGTGCAAACACCGAAATATGATCCTTTATCATCATCAGGTCCCCTGCATGGAAAGAAGTGTTCACGCCCCCCGCCGCATTGGTCAGAAACAGTATCTCTGCCCCCATCAGTTTCAGAAGCCTTATGGGAAGCACCACATCGCTGATGGGATAGCCCTCATAATAATGTACACGGCCTTTCATGCATGCCACCGGCACATGGCCTACATATCCGAATATAAATTTCCCCTCATGGCCCGGCACCGTGGACACCGGAAATCCCTCAATTTCACCATAGGGCAGCTCATACTCCACCCTGATGGAGTCTGCGTAATCCCCCAGGCCGGATCCCAGCACGATTCCTGCCCTGGGCACAAAATCCGTCTTTCCTCTCACGTTCCCGTAACAGTTCTGAAGCTTTTCAAATACCCCGTCCATACTTTCCTCCTTCCGGCAGTCCCGTTCTGCCTGCTCCACTCATCCTGTCTTTCAGTCCCCGCTCAGCTTCACGATAACCATCCCTTCCATGGCCCGGACACTGCCCTCCGCGGGCCACACCGGCATGTCCTCACTGTACACGGCGGCTTCCCAGACCTGCTCTTCGGGCACCTGCTCATAGTCTGCCCCCAGCGTGTGCAGAAATCCCACAACCCGCCTTGTATTCCAGTAATATTCCGGCTCCACATCCCTGTCGTAATTGAAAAATGACCTGCCTGTCACTTCCCCGGTCACACATGCATTGTTAGGCGTAAATTCTTTTCCTCCCACAACGACCAGCGGAAGACCCTCTCCCGCTTCTCCCAGCTGCCCGATCCTGGCAATGATCTCCCTTCCCAGGGCAGCGTCCTGTTCATACCGGCAGCGGTCCGTGTAATACAGTCCTTCCGTCACCTTCGCCTGGCTTATGCCGCCTGCCAGGCAGATCACCACGGCACAGCCCGAAAGTATTTTTGTCTGCCATGTACCCTGCCCCTTTGCACCCGCTTCCGGTACGGCCGGATCTGCCGGAGCCAATGGCTGCTGATTCACCACCCTTGTGAGACTGACGCCCAGGTATCCCAGGAAACCGGTCAGCGCCGGCAGAACCAGCTGGGAGCGCACTGCCGGCTGGCCCCCCAGTATCAATGTCATCAGAAACGGCGTCCCCAGCACGGCCAGATAAAAGAACAGGATAACACATGTCCTTCCCGCTCCCGCCCTGGAACGGAGAAACAGGATGAGCAAAACAAAACAGAAAATCGCCAGCGCTCCCAGTCCCGCATTGTAAAAAACGGAATCCGAACCGGTGAAGGCCCTCACCACATGTCTGACAATGGCATGAAGACAGTCCTTCACACTGGCCTTCCCCCAGTAAATCTGGTTTCCCAGATAACCGGAAGTGCTGAAAAACAAGTTTGTAATCAGGGTATTTATTAGAAATGCCGCCGCAAAGATAAGACCGTAGGGAACCGCCCTTTTCATCAGGCTGCTTCCTTTTACGGCCTTCCCCTCAGAAACCTCCCTCAGAGCCTGCAGCAACAGCAGAGAAACCGCTCCGAAAATATATAATACCACGAAAGTCTGATAACAGGAAAATGTCAGAACCAGCAGACATACGCTTCCGGCTCCGGAAAGCAGCCTGTATTTTCCGCTGCCGCGGTAAGACAAATACAGCGCCGAAGCCGTCAGAAAGACAGCAAGACAAATTTCCATACTCTGCAGGGAAAAATAAAACTGCTCTGCCAGAACCGGATGGGATATCCACAGAAGACTGCCGCATATCCAGGCCCGGCCTTTTGTCCTCCCTCCGGTCCCCTCCCACAGCCCAAAGAAGGCAGCCACTGCCGCCGTAAACAGAATCAGGGTAAGGATCCCCGTAAAATATGGGTTAAATGTCACATTGCCAAAAAAGACTTTCAGAAATACAAGCCCCTGCCTGCCCGTGCGCAGCCAGCCGCCGAAAAAATCTCCCTGCAAATGAAGCAAATCTTCCGTGTCAATTCCTATGATGTCCGAATTCAGGTTTGCACCATGGAGCAAAAATACAAACAGCCCTGTCAGCAGAATACGGCTGCGGTATTTTTCCAGATATTCTTTCACTCCTTGTATTCCTTTCATAAATGCGAACCCCGCCTGCGGGATTCCGCGCCGCCGGGCTTTCAATCCCGGCTATCCAAAAAACAGTCCGCAGCGCTTCCGCTTCCCGGAACATGTCCTTTGGACGCATTGGTATCAGAGTCCCACGGCATTCGCATGCCAATTAAAATTCGCATGCCAATTAAAATTCGCATGCCAATTAAAATTCGCATGCCTGTATGGCTATTTTCCTCATTGCTCGCGGGAATAAACACATTATACAGAAAGATATGGAAAAAAGCAATCATTTCTGTGGAAATATTCCGCAGTCCAGATGCCGGTACGCCATCTCCGTGGCCACCCGCCCCCTGGGTGTGCGGTTCAGCAGACCGCATTTAATCAGGTACGGCTCATACACATCCTCTATGGTGCCGGCGTCTTCCCCGATGGCCGCGGCAAGTGTGTCCAGTCCCACAGGCCTGCCTTCAAATTTCTCAATCATAGTCAGAAGGATACTGCGGTCAATGTGGTCCAGCCCCAGTTTGTCCACATCCATCAGGTCAAGTGCGGTTCTCGCCACTTTTTCCGTGATGATTCCATCATATTTGACCAGCGCAAAATCCCTCACTCTTTTCAGAATGCGATTTGCCAGCCTGGGCGTCCCCCGGCTGCGCCGCGCCATCTCCATGGCCCCGCCCGGCTCTATTTCCACATTCAGGATTCCGGCGGAATGAAGCACAATCATCTGCAGTTCCTCCACCGTATAAAATTCCAGATGGTGGATCATGCCGAAACGGTCCCGCAGGGGCGCAGTCAGCAGTCCCGCCCTGGTGGTGGCGCCCACCAGCGTAAACCTGGGCAGGTCCAGACGCACGGAGCGGGCCGTGGAACCCTTCCCGATCATGATGTCAATGCAGAAATCCTCCATGGCCGGATACAGTACTTCCTCCACCTGCCGGTTCAGCCGGTGAATCTCGTCCACAAACAGCAGATCCCCATCCTCCAGATTGTTGAGAATGGCCGCCATTTCCCCGGGCTTTTCGATGGCAGGCCCGCTGGTCACTTTCAGATGCACCCCCATCTCATTTGCGATTATCCCCGCAAGAGTGGTCTTTCCCAGTCCCGGCGGCCCGTAGAAAAGCACATGGTCCAGCGCCTCATCCTTTCTCATCCTGGCGGCTTCTATGGAAATCTTCAGGCTTTCCTTCACCTTTGACTGGCCAATGTAGTCATCCAGTTTCTGGGGACGCAGGGAGCCTTCTATTTTGATGTCCTCCTCGGTGATGTTTGTCTCTATCATTCTCCTGGCCATCCTTGTTTACCGTCCGCTTCCGGACACCTCCTGTCCATATTCATATGGGAAAGCCCGGGGCTTCTCCCGCCTTCCCCGGAAGGAATCATTTACAGCCGGGAACATTCCGCAGGCTCAGAACAGATTCTTCAGGGCCGCTTTCAGCACATCCCCGGAATCCATGGCCTCAATTCCCTCTATGGCACTGACCGCCTTTGCCGCTTCCGCCTGGCCGTAGCCCAGGGACACAAGAGCCTCCACGGCTTCCTTCTTCTGGGAACTTCCGGCCGCTTCCCCGCCTTTCCCCCGCAAACTCTCTATCTCTTTGTCTATCAGGGTATCATCTATCCTGATTTTGTCTTTTAACTCCAGAATCAGTCTTTCTGCCGTCCTTGGGCCGATGCCCGGAGCCCTGGATATGGCCTTCACGTCTCCCGACATAATGGCAAACCGAAGGGAATCCGCATCCAGCACGGAAAGAATCGCCAGGGCCCCCTTGGGACCGATGCCGCTTACCGTGATGCATTTCCGGAAGATTTCCAGATCACTTTTTGTCAGAAAACCGAACAGCTGTATGGCATCCTCCCGTACATTTGTGTATGTGTACAGTTTTGCCATCTCCCCGGTACCGGGAAGCCTGGCCGCCGTATCTGCGGATATTTTCACATTATATCCGATACCGCCCACTTCAATTACCACATTGTCTTCTGCAATATCTTCCACTTTTCCTTTTACATACGCTATCATGGAATCTCTCCTCACTCAATTCCGGGGTCCCTTTTCAGCAGTCTCCTGTATACAATGGCAAAGCACACCATATGTACCGCAAACGTCAGTCCCCAGCTGATGGGATAGGAAAGATACAGGCATTCCAGGGTATGGTATTCCTGAAACACGGTATAAATCCACACCACCCGCAGCAGGCAGGCCCCCGTCAGGGAAACCAGCATGGGCATTATGGCATATCCCATCCCCCGCAGGACGCCCACTGCCACATCCATCATGCCGCACAGAAAATAGAGGGTACAAATATATCCCATCCGCAGGATGCCGTACCGTATCACCTCCGCATCCGTGGAATACAGCCTCAGAAGCGTCCCTCCGCCAAAATACACCGCATTTCCCATGAGTGCCCCCACAGCCACCACCAGCAGTTCGCAGATCAGCAGCACCTTTCCCATCCGCTTATATTTCCGTGCGCCGTAGTTCTGCCCGCAGAAACTGATGGCTGCCTGATGGAACGCGTTCATGGCAGTGTACACGAATCCTTCTATATTGCTGCCCGCCGTATTTCCCGCCATGGCCACGGACCCGAAACTGTTGACCGAAGACTGGATCAGTACATTGGAGATGGAAAAAAGCGCTCCCTGCATCCCCGCCGGAATGCCGATCTGGACCATTTTCACCAGCTTGTCCCCGGCAATCCGGATTCCCTTCAGTTCCAGACGGTAGGCGCTGTCCGTGAGAATCAGGCATCTCACGATCAGTCCGGCCGATATGGCCTGGGAAATCACGGTGGCTGCGGCAACA
>CAJTLR010000043.1:0-13043 GCA_910577185.1 uncultured Acetatifactor sp. | reverse complement strand
CCCCGCCACACCCATGGAAAGCGTAATCACAAAAAACAAGTTCAGCAGCACATTGACCACACCTGCAGCCAGAAGATAGTAAAGAGGCCTTCTGGTATCCCCCACCGCCCGCAGGACGGCGCTTCCGAAATTGTATACCATCATAAACGGCATTCCGCAGAAATAAATCCGCATATACAGAACGGAATGGGAAATCACGTCATCCGGGGTGCCCATGAGCCTCAGCGCCGGCCCGGAGACAAAGAATCCCAGGAAAACCAGGATGACGCCTCCCGCCACGGCAGTGGCAACGGCGGTCTGCACCATCTCCTTCAGTTCCCCTTCCTGGCCGGCCCCGTAGAATCTGGCCACAAGCACATTTGCACCTACGGACAGGCCGATAAAGAGATTGACAATCAGGTTTGTCAGGGAGCCGGTGGAACCCACCGCCGCCAGGGCCTCGTTTCCGGCAAAACGGCCCACCACCACAATGTCTGCCGCATTGAACAAAAGCTGCAGGATTCCCGACAGCATCAGCGGTACATAAAATACCAGAATTTTCCCCAGAAGGGGACCATTGCACATGTCTATTTCATATTTTTTAGAAGATTGCTTTTCCACCATAACACCTATCGTATGCTTTCCCCACCCGCAGCCCCGCCGGGAGTTTGCTGCTTTTGCTTATTTGCGGTTAATGTAATTAATCAGGCCTTCGGATGCGATAATTCTCTGCATAAACTCCGGAAAAGCCTGTCCCTGAAAGCTTGTTCCCCGGGTTACATTCCTGATCACGCCGGAGTCAAAGTCCACTTCCACCTCATCTCCTGCCCCGATTCCCCTGGCCGCTTCCGGGCACTCAATGATGGGCAGTCCGATATTGATGGCATTCCTATAAAAAATTCTTGCGAAAGTCTCCGCGATCACGCAGCTGACACCTGCCGCCTTGATGGCAATGGGTGCATGCTCCCTGGAGGAACCGCAGCCGAAGTTTTTCTCTGCCACAATGATATCGCCCTTGCGCACCTTTTTGATAAATTCACTGTCAATGTCTTCCATACAGTGAAGCGCCAGTTCCGCAGGATCCGAAGTATTCAGGTATCTTGCGGGAATAATCACATCCGTATCCACATTATCGCCATATTTAAACACTGTTCCTTTTGCGTTCATTTTCCCTTTTTCCCGGCGCCCCTTACGGAAATACCGTTTTTACGGTATTGCGTCAAAACGCCCCGGGAATTCTCCTCCTTCCATTTTTTACTGCCTGTTTTCTCACTGCTTATTTTCACACCGCCCCTTTGCACCGTTTTCGGGCCCCGGTGCCCGTGCCTTCGCCGGAAATTACAGCGTATCCGGGGCGGCAATCACACCCGCAACCGCACTGGCTGCTGCCACTGCCGGACTTGCCAGGTAAATTTCGGAACTCACATGCCCCATACGTCCCACAAAATTGCGGTTTGTGGTGGATACACAGCGTTCTCCCTCTGCCAGAATCCCCATATAACCTCCCAGGCAGGGTCCGCAGGTGGGCGTGCTGACAACGGCGCCCGCCTCAATGAAAGTCTTCAACAGTCCCTCTTCCATGGCCTGCATATAAATGGCCTGGGTAGCCGGAATCACGATACAGCGCATTCCCTTTGCCACATGCCTGCCCTTCAGGACTTGGGCGGCAGTCCTCAGATCATCCAGGCGCCCGTTGGTGCAGGATCCGATGACCACCTGGTCCACGGTGATGGGCTCCATCTGCCGTATCTCATCAATGGTATGGGTATTCTCGGGCAAATGCGGAAATGCCACCGTAGGGCGCAGGGCGCTTAAGTCGATGGTGTACTCCGCATCATATACCGCGTCCTCATCCGCCTCGTAGATCCTGTAGCTTTTGGAGGAATGTTCTTTTATATATTTCTCCACCGCTTCGTCCACGGGAAAAATACCGTTCTTTCCGCCGGCTTCGATAGCCATGTTGGCAATGGTAAAACGGTCATCCATGGAAAGATTCCCAATGCCATCTCCCACAAATTCCATGGATTTGTACAGGGCTCCGTCCACGCCGATCATTCCGATAATATGTAAAATCACATCCTTGCCGCTGACCCATTTTGCAGGCTTTCCCGTGAGTATAAATTTAATGGCGGCGGGCACTTTGAACCACGCCTTTCCCGTAGCCATGCCGGCGGCCATGTCCGTGCTTCCCACACCCGTGGAAAATGCCCCCAGCGCGCCATAGGTGCAGGTATGGGAGTCCGCGCCGATAATCACGTCCCCGGCCACGGTAAGGCCTTTCTCCGGAAGCAGCGCGTGCTCGATCCCCATCTCTCCCACTTCAAAATAATTGGTAATCTCATTTTTCCGTGCAAATTCACGGACACACTTACAATGTTCCGCAGATTTTATATCTTTGTTGGGTACGAAATGATCCGGCACCAGGGCGATCTTATCCTTGTCAAATACCCCCTCTGCCTGAATCTTTTCCATCTCTTTTATGGCCACCGGGCTTGTGATATCATTGCCAAGCACCAGGTCAAGATCAGCCTCAATCAGCTGTCCGGCTTCCACTTTTTCCAGTCCCGCAGCCGCGGCGAGAATCTTCTGTGTCATTGTCATTCCCATATGCTTCAACCATCCTTTTCCCTAAAATATATAAACTACATCATAGCACAGCCGCCCGAAATGATCAAATATGAAAATCAGCCCTGTTCCTTTGTGGCGGCAATCCTGTCAAACAGTCTGGCGCAGTCCAGGGTATCCTTCCAGGGAATCACCGGACTCTCCAGTTTCCCCTCCCTGATACAGCGGACAGCCTCCTCAATCTCATAGACAAAACCGTTTTTCGTTTCCGTATCCACGAAGTGCTCCACCAGATTTCCTCCATTGTCATACAGGAAGCATTCCGAAGAATGATGCGGCCCCGGCAGAATAATCCTGCCTTCTTTTCCATACAATTCCAGCCGGTCCTCCATATTTGTCACAAAACTGGTGGCCAGGTCGGCCAGGGTATCCGTAAAGTCTATGGAAATGTGATTGTTTGTGTCAACTCCCGTCTCCCCCCAGGATGCGGAAACCGCCATGTTCCGGATCTCCTGATTCAGGATGAAGGTTGTGATCTCGTAGGCATAGACCGTAATGTCTTTTGCTGCCCCGCCCCCCAGCCGGGGATTAAAATAACGGTTCTCCGCGCCTTCCGGCGCCCGGAATCCGATGGCCATCCGGGCAATCTGGGGAATTCCGATCCTTCCTTCTTCCACCCAGGATTTTACCTGTTTCACCGGAGGCAGAAAACGGCTCCACATAGCCTCCATGACAAAGACATTCTTTTCCTTTGCCGCGGCATACAGGCTTTCCGCTTCCGCGCTATCCTGAAACATTGCCTTTTCACACAGCACCGGAATCCCCATTTCCACACACATCACTGCCAGCCGGTAATGGTCATGGGGCGTCACTGCGATATAGGCGCAGTCCGGCTTTTCCTCCCGGAGCATCTCCTCGTAACTTCCGTAATAATGACTGACACCGTTTTTCCGTGCGAACTCCTCCGCCCTCTCCAGACTCTTGCTTGCCACCGCGCAGACCTCACAGTCATGTGCCAGGGACACTGCCTGACAGAACTTTGCCCCTATTTTAGCGGCTCCCAGTATTGCATAGCGAAATGTACCCATTCCTGCTCCTTTCCTCAGACGAGAATCGATTGCGCCCCCTGCGTCGCCTGGCGGCATATCCTCTGCACGGGGCTGTGCACTTATAAACCGGCTGTCCCCTGTCAGACAGCCGGTTTTCCGTCACATTTTACGCTTACTCCTGTCACTTTTCCATTTACTTCACGGAGATTTCCTTCTCACTTCTTCCGTCCTTTAACAGGCTCCCCGGGAATCTACCGTGGACAAAATCAGACTCATGCCGCCGCTCATCTCCACCGTCCCATATCCGCAGGGAATGATGAAGTGATCGCCCTTGTGCACCTGTCTTCCTGCCACATTGCCTTCTCCTTCCAGCACGGATGCCGCCAGAAAAGGATATTTCTGCTCAAATGACGCCTTTCCGTTTACATCTATCTTAAATATACTGTATTTCTCACAAGAATAAAGCTGGTTCAATGTGTTTTCCGGCAGCCCGTTGACGGACTTTACACACTCCTCCGGGTTCCTGGCGGGTACCGTGATCACATCCAGGCTCTTGTCAATGTGAAGCTCACGGCTCTTTCCGTTCTGCAGGCGCCCGTAATCATAAAGCCTGTACGTAATGGCGCTGTTCTGCTGTGTCTCCAGAATCAGGGTATCTGCCTTGATGGCATGTACGGTTCCCGGGTCAATCTGGATAAAATCCCCTTTCTGAATGGGAATCTCACGGATCAGTTCCTGCCATTTTCCCTCCGAGACCATTTCCTTTAATTCCGCTTCCGACCCGGCATTGTGGCCGATCACAAGGGTTGCGTTCTCCCTGCAGTCCATAATGTACCAGCACTCGGTTTTACCCAGGCTCCCGTTTTCTTTTTCCCTGGCATAAGCGTCATCCGGATGAACCTGTATACTCAGGTCGTCCTGGGCATCGATGATTTTGGTCAGCAGGGGATATCTGTCATACTGCAGGTTTCCGAATACCTCCGGATGCCCTTCCCATATCTCGGACAGCTTTTTCCCCTGCCAGATTCCGTCCCGTACCACCCCGTCTCCTTCCGGATGGGCGGAAATTCCCCAGCATTCCCCGATGTCATTTCCTTCCACGGGATAGCCGAATTCTTCCCTTAATTTCCTGCCACCCCAGATATTGTGCATACATACGGGATCTAAAAAAATCAGTTCCTTTTTTTCCTGCATTGCTTTCCTTCCTCCGCAAATTATGATTTCTGCCGGCGGGTCCGGGCCTTTCCGGCCACTTTCCCATGTCTCACTGCCGGCCTGATAAAAACGCGCGCTTAGCGCCGTCCGGCGATTACAGGATTCGCCAAGCGCTCCCCGCAACCGGTTCCTTTACACTTTCCGCTTTACCCCAGCGCGTCCAGCCCCAGCCTGATAGCGCCCATAATTCCCGGGTCTTCTCCCAGCGCAGGAGGAACGATATAGTCATCTATGGATTCCAGAATCATGCTGTGCGCCACATATCCGTTCAGCAGGCGCTGCACTTCCTTCCTCACCATGGGGAACAGCTTCTCCTGGTGCATCACCCCGCCCCACAGGATAATCTTCTGGGGGGAATATGCCACAATATAGTCCATCAGGGCCTGGGCAATGTAATAAGCCTCCAGTTCCCAGACTTCCTTCCTGTCCGTCAGCTCAATTCCCTTTTTGCCCCAGCGCTCTTCTATGGCCGGCCCCGACGCCAGACCCTCCATACAGTTTCCATGGAAGGGACATTTTCCCTTGAAAGAATCGTCAGGATGCCTTTCCAGCAGAATATGTCCGCCTTCCGGATGAACCAGGCCGTGCAGAAGTCCTCCGTTCACATAGACACCCACTCCCACTCCGGTGCCCACCGTCACATAAATAGCGCTGTCCGCCCCTTTGGCGGCTCCCCAGGTTACTTCGCCCAGCACCGCGCCGTTCACGTCCGTGTCAAAACCCACCGGCACATTCAGGGCATTCTTCAATGTTCCCACTACATCACAGTATTCCCAGCCGGCCTTGGGTGTCTTGGTAATATGCCCGTATGTCTTCGAATTTCTGTTTAAATCCAGCGGTCCAAAACAGCCTACCCCCAGCGCCTCAATGTCCCACTGCTTATAATAACCGATCATATCCGCAAAAGTCTCTTTCGGCTGTCTGGTGGGAAAAGAAACCCTGTCCCTGATCACTCCGTTTTCATCCCCTACGGCACAGACCATTTTTGTGCCGCCGGCCTCGATTCCTCCAATTAACATTGCTGTTCCCTCCTTCATTTTGTTCCGCACTCAAAACAACTCATGTCCATTATACACTAAAAACGCCGGGATGGGTAGTCCCCAAGTGACATTTGTGGCGCGCGAACGCATATTGCGTCAGCATCAGTTTTCCATGTGCGCCAGTGCGCAATCGGCTAGGGGAATGCTCTTTTCCACTACTCGCCGCGCCGGGCGCATGTTGCGTCAGCATCAATTTTCCATGTGCGCCCGTGCGCAATCGGCTAGGGGAATGCTTTTTTCCACTACTCGCCGCGCCGGGCGCATGTTGCGTCAGCATCAATTTTCCATATGCGCCCGTGCGCATAGAAAAGAACTGCCGTACCTTCACGCACGGCAGTCCCTTTCGGAAATCAGATTTTATTTGTAAAGCGGGCCGTATGCCGCACAGGCGCGGTAATCCTGCCCTTCCTTATCCATACCGAATGCATTCCATGCAGCGGGGCGGAAAATCTTGTCCTCATCCACATTGTGCATGCATACCGGAATACGGAGCATGGAACACATGGTGATCAGATCCGCACCGATATGCCCGTAGCTGATGGCGCCATGGTTTGCCCCCCAGTTGTTCATCACATCATAGGCAGTGGCAAACGCGCCCTTTCCGGTAGTCCTGGGTGCAAACCAGGTACAGGGCCAGGTATAATCCGTGCGCTTCCACAATACATCTGTCACATTCTCAGGCAGATGAATGGTCCAGCCCTCGGCAATCTGCAGAACAGGGCCAAGGCCTTTCACCAAATTCAGACGGATCATGGTAGCGGGCATCTCTGCCTCTGTCACAAAACGGGAAGAATATCCGCCGCCGCGGAAATAGCCGAAATCGGCTTCGTTCCAGGTGGTTGCCTCCATAATCGCCTTCTGGTCTTCCTCTGTCACTTCATACCAGGGCTTCATCACACCATTACCCTGGGCATCCTTCGCCTGGCCGTTGGCATCCAGGCAGGCCGCGCCGGAATTGATCAGATGAATGAATCCGCCCGACTCCTTTGCCACGCCCTCCAGCTCATAGCCGGTGGCTTTCTTCACTGCCTCGGGGCTCCAGTATGTACGCACATCCGCAAAAATCTGTGCCCGGTTGGTGAGAAGCTTCATAAACAGCATTCCCAGACCATTCAGAATATCGTTCTCCGTCGCCAGGATATAGGGCTCCCTTGCGCCGTTCCAGTCAAAGGAAGTATTCAGCATTGCCTCCGGAAAATCACAGTTGGGATAGAAATCCGTCCACTGTCTCTGTCCCTGGAAGCCTGCGGCGATGGCATTATGTCCCACCATCTCCTCCTCCCGTCCTTCCGGCAGGTTCTTGTTGCCGTTCATCAAATCCTTGATGATACACATCATCTTGACCACGAATTCCCAATCCTGGTCCTTCTGTTCCCGGGTCTTCTGAACTGCTTCCGGATTCTTGTCAAACCCTTCCTTACAATATGTCTTCACCCAGGCCAGTGCCTTCTCATATTCCTTCTGGTCATAAATGCCCTCTGTCATGCGGCGGATAATCTCCACCTCATCCACGGATTCCACGCGCATTCCAAGGTATTCCTCAATGAATGCGGGATCCATGATGGAACCGCCGATCCCCATGCAGATAGAACCGATCTGCAGATAGGATTTTCCGCGCATAGTGGCCACTGCCACTGCGGCCCGGCCGAAACGGAGCAGTTTTTCCTTCACATCCTCAGGAATGGAAGTGTCGTCTGCCTCCTGTACATCATGTCCGTATATACCGAATGCGGGAAGCCCCTTCTGGGCATGTGTTGCCAGTACGGATGCCAGATACACCGCACCCGGACGCTCCGTGCCGTTAAATCCCCAGACACCCTTTATGGTATTGGGATCCATGTCCATGGTCTCTGCCCCATAACACCAACAAGGTGTAACCGTCAGGGTAATGTCCACGCCTGCCTTGCGGAACTTGTCCGCACATGCGGCCGTCTCGCCCACTCGTCCGATGGTGGTATCCGCAATCACGACCTTTACCGGTTCTCCGTTGGAGTAACGTAAGTTCTCCTGGAAAAGGGCCGCTGCAGCCCTGGCCATGTTCATGGTCTGCTCTTCCAGCGATTCCCTCACTTTCAGATATCCCCTCCTGCCGTCAATGGTAGGGCGGATACCGATTACCGGATAATCGCCAATCAACCTGTTCTCTGCCATTTTGATTCCTCCTTCAAAATAATTCCCGTCAGCCAGATATTTCCATACCGGATGTACTCAAACCCCGGGCATCTGCCTTTGTGTCTGCCCTATCCAATCATGGGATTCATGGCCATTCGGCCCCTTCAAACCGTAATTATGGACTTATAATACCTTATTCCATGATCTCGTGCGCACCAGCGCACATGGATTCAGTAGTTGACACCGTTCTTCCTTTGTGTCAAACGGTATCCGTCTTCACGCCATAATTATGGACTTATTATATCATATTACCCACACTTTTCAAGCATCATCTTGCCCGGAAATGCAAATGTTACAAAATTACCTTGTCATATTATATTTTTATTTACAATTCCCGTAATCATATGCTATAATACTTTAGCACTTTAAACTTGCAGTGCGTCACACCAGAAAACACATATGAGGAGGCAATATGAAACTACTACTACTGATCATCTATTTTGCGGTCCTGATCGCCATAGGACTTTACTGCCGCAAACACGCCACTGATGTCAACGGCTTTGTACTGGGAGGCCGTTCCGTAGGGCCCTGGCTGACTGCATTCGCCTATGGCACTTCCTATTTCTCCGCGGTAGTCTTTGTGGGATATGCCGGTCAATTCGGCTGGAAATACGGTATCGCCGCCACCTGGGCCGGAATCGGCAATGCCATCATCGGCTCCCTTCTGGCCTGGGTGGTGCTGGGACGCAGGACACGGATTATGACCCAGCACCTGGACTCTGCCACCATGCCCCAGTTCTTCGGGGAGCGTTTCGGAAGCCGTCCCCTGAAAGTGGGCGCTTCCGTCATTATTTTTATTTTTCTCATTCCTTACACCGCTTCCCTTTACAACGGGCTGTCCAGACTGTTCGGAATGGCATTTGACATCGACTATTCCGTCTGCATCATTCTGATGGCAGTGCTGACCGCCATCTATGTCATCGCAGGCGGATATATGGCCACCGCCATCAATGATTTTATCCAGGGCATCATCATGCTGGCGGGCATTACCACCATCATTGCCGCCGTACTGAAGGGCAAGGGAGGTTTCATGGAGGCGCTGGATCAGCTGGCGAGAGTCACGGACGAATCGGTTGCCACCACTCCCGGCGTCTTTTCCTCCTTCTTTGGCCCGGATCCTCTCAACCTGCTCTTCGTCGTGATTCTGACTTCCCTGGGCACCTGGGGGCTGCCGCAGATGGTACAGAAATTCTATGCCATCCGAAATGAGGAAGCCATCAAAAAGGGAACCATTATCTCCACCCTGTTTGCGCTGGTAGTAGCCGGGGGCAGCTATTTCCTTGGCGGATTCGGCAGACTCTTTTCCGATCAGATTGATGTGGCAGCCAATGGCTTCGATTCCATAATCCCCACCATGCTGTCAGGCCTGTCCCCTCTGCTGATCTCCCTGGTGGTGATTCTGGTGCTGTCCGCCTCCATGTCCACCCTGTCCTCCCTGGTGATCGCGTCCAGTTCCACTTTGACCATTGATTTTCTGAAGGAACTTTTTTTCCGGAAAATGAGTGAGAAAAAGCAGGTTCTTTGTATGCGGGGACTGATTGTGGTATTTATCGCAATTTCGTCTATTCTGGCCCTGATCCAGTATAAAAGTTCCGTAACCTTTATCGCACAGCTGATGGGAGTGTCCTGGGGCGCCCTTGCCGGCTCCTTCCTGGCGCCTTTCCTGTATTCCCTATATTCCAAACGGGTTACAAAAGCTTCCTGCTGGGCATGTTTCCTGTTCAGCAGCATATTGATGGTCGCCAATATCTTTTTCCGCCCTTCCTTCCCGGAAATCATGCAGTCTCCCATCAACTGCGGCGCCATTGCAATGCTGGCAGGCCTGGTTATTGTCCCTCTGGTGAGTCTTTTCACACCCAGGCCGGACCAAAAGCTTGTGGACAATGCTTTTGCCTGCTATGAAATCAAGACGGAAGTCTCCCAGAAAACAGCGCTGGGAAAGAAATAAACAAACAGATTTTCAGCCTGACGGCATATTTCAAAAAACGGGACTGTCACATTTCACATGCGGCAGTCCCGTTTTCATATACATTATTCATTTTCATGTACAATATTAATTATTGATCAGCTTGTCGTCCTCATTGTTCCAGCTGTACAGCTTGCGGATTTCCTCACCCACCTTCTCCGAAGAGTGCTCCGACGCAAGTTTTCTCATGGCCTTGAAGTGAACCTGGCGTCCTGCGGGAGACATGTCAAGCAGGAACTCCTTTGCGAAAGTTCCATCCTGGATATCACTTAAGATCTTCTTCATGGCCTTCTTGGTTTCCTCGGTAATCACCTTGGGTCCGGTAATGTAGTCGCCGTATTCTGCCGTGTTGGAAATGGAATACCGCATTCCCGCAAAGCCGCTCTGATAGATCAGATCCACAATCAGCTTCATCTCATGGATACACTCAAAATAAGCGTTTCTCTCGTCATATCCTGCCTCCACAAGGGTCTCAAAACCTGCCTGCATCAGCGCGCACACGCCGCCGCAGAGAACTGCCTGCTCACCGAAAAGATCTGTCTCTGTCTCGGTGCGGAAAGTGGTCTCCAGAACGCCTGCCCTTGCGCCGCCGATTCCCAGGGCGTAAGCCAGGGCCATATCCTGCGCCTTGCCGGTGGCATCCTGCTCCACCGCGATCAGGCAGGGAACGCCTTTTCCTTCCTGGTATTCGCTTCTCACGGTATGTCCGGGTCCCTTGGGTGCGATCATGGTCACATCCACGTCCGCCGGAGGAACGATACAGCCGAAATGAATATTGAAACCATGGGCAAACATCAGCATATTTCCGGCCTCCAGATTGGGCTCGATATCCTTTTTGTACAGATCCGCCTGTTTCTCGTCATTGATCAGAATCATAATGATATCTGCCTGCTTTGCCGCCTCTGCCGCGGTGAAAACCTCAAATCCCTGCTTTACCGCCTTGTCCCAGGATTTGGATCCCTCATACAGGCCGATAATAACATGACAGCCTGACTCCTTCAGATTCAGCGCATGGGCATGTCCCTGGCTGCCGTAACCGATAATTGCAATGGTCTTTCCCTCCAAAAGGGATAAATTACAGTCTTCCTGATAAAAAATCTTTGCCATCTTCCTCTCCTCCGTTTGGTTTTTTCATGATAAATTTCTATAACTGACAGGTTTTCCCTGGAGCTAATCAAATTTGACCACAGGTTCCGTCCCCCTGCCAAGACCCGCAATTCCCGTCCTGGCCTGTTCCAGAATCTCGTATCCGCCCAGCAGGTCTATGAATGCCTCAATCTTCTGCTGGTTGCCCGTAAGCTCGATCATCAGGCTCTCAGGTGCCACATCGATAATCTTGGCACGGAAAATGTCGGCTACCGCAATGATGCCCTGCCGCTGTTCTGCCGTTGCCCTGACCTTGATCATGATCAGTTCGCGGTATACACTTTTTTCCGGTTTTAACTCCTTGATATTCCGCACATCCTCCAGCTTTGAAAGCTGCTTCTCAATCTGTTCCAGAATCTCGTCGTCTCCGGACGCCACAATGGTAATGCGTGTAATCCTGGGATCCGATGTGACTCCCGCAGTGATGCTTTCCACATTATAGCCCCTTCTCGCAAAAAGGCCCGCAATCCTGCTCAGGACACCGGACGTATTGTTTACAAGCAACTGGAATACTTTTTTCTGCATCCTTTCGCCCACCTCTCTCTTCTCTCCTGAAAACTTCTTATTATCATACCAATTTCCCCGGAAAATGTCAATAAAAACACCGGACCCGCGGCATGTCATTTTGGAAACAAATGGAAATAGGGGAGAAAACGCCCGTATCAGCCGGCCCGTCAGTCACATTCCCGCACATCAATGACCACATATTCGGAACGGCAGCCGGTCTTAAACTTTATGGCCCAGTCGGAAATGCCGGAGGTGACAATAAAACCGGTATTTCCCCTCTTTTCCAGTCCGTAGCTTTTATCGTCCAGCCCCAGCCACTGGCCCATGCGGTGAAAAGGAAACAGCTGGCCCCCGTGGGTGTGTCCCGACAGCACCAGATCCACCCCCGCAGCCTCCTGGGCATCATAGTCATGGGGCTGATGGTCAAGGACAATACTGTATTTGTCCGGGTCCAGGCCGGCTGTCAGTTCCTCCATGGAGGCCCTTCCCCATTCCGACCGGTCCTGCCTTCCGATCAGGCAGAACCCCTCACCCAGCAGCACTGTCTCGTCCTGCAGCACCGTCACATTGTTTTTTTCCAGTTCCGCTATCAGATCCCATCCGTTGTAGCCGCGGTATTCCGGACCGTAATAGCCCTTGTCATGATTCCCGAAAACATAATATACGCCATATGTTGTCTCCAGGGTGCCCAGCGCCGCACAGGCAGCCTCCATGTCCTCCTTCATGGTATCGTCATCCACATAGTCTCCGGTGATTACCACAATGTCCGGCTGCTCCGCCTGCATGTCCTCCACCCATCTCAGAAATCCCTCCCCGCTGAAGGTATTTCCCACATGGGAATCCGCAAACAGCACGATGCGCAGACTGCCCACCGGCTTCTCCGTTTCCAGGACATAGCCGGTCCGCCAGACATGGTTTGCCAAATACCAGCCGCAGGTCAGGTAAACTGTTGTAATTCCCAACGCAAAAAAGCCTGCATAATACCCCGCAAGCTTCTTCCCACGTCCTTTTTCCACCATTCTGCAGACAATATCGCACAGCAGCCAGACAAAGGCCAGATGCAGAATCCCCAGTTCTGCGCTGATTGCGCCAAGGCCTGCCCACATACCGGCTGCAATCACCGACACACATACAAGGCCCAGGCAGAAACCGGCCCATTTTCTTCCCCTGGCGGCCCTTTGAAGCGCCCGGAACCTGGCAAATCTGCCCGCAAGATATAAGACAGCCAGAATCGTACCCAGGATCAGCCCACCCAAAATCAGTCCCCACATGTTTTCTCCCTATCCTTCCCATTCCGGACACCCGGAAAATCTCTTTCGCATTATTATAAAAGATTTTCCGGGAAAAGTACATTAAAATCTTCCTCCGTCCGGAAAAATCAGGGAAACCTGGGCTTATTTGTCC